>JBDSKT010000228.1:0-16059 GCA_039916765.1 Sphingomonas sp. | reverse complement strand
CGATTTCGCCTCGGCGTACACGTCCTTGATGTCGTCCGAGACGCCCTGCTTTTCCTCGTTCAAGCGTTCGATACGTTCGATCAGCAACCGAAGCTGGTCGGCGGCGATCACGTCGCCAGAATTGTGTCCAATATCGCTCATCGCGGTCCTCAATTCACTAGATTGGTGAAATTAGGCGCAGCCGTCTTCATGCGCAAGTGCCGCCTGCGCGTTCCGCAGCACCTGTTCGATTTTGCCGTGCAACTCGCCGATGGTGTCGTCGTTGACGATGACGTAGTCTGGCTTCAGCCGGTCAATCCGTTCGCTGTCGTGCACGCCCCACATGCAGCCGAACCAGTGATACAGGACTGGGCCGAGGCGCTTCCATTTGAACGCCGCCGGGCCGGTGCCTGGGCGGGTGATCAGGATCGTCACTCCACGCATCGTCCGAACCGCTTGCTCTTCGTTCGGAAACCGGACGCTGTCGTTCATTCGGCCCTTGCCGTCGCACGCGCGGCCGACCTCGGCCTCCGTCCGCCACAGCTTCGCCCAGATGTCTGAACCGACATGCTGACGGCCCCACTCGGTCCCGAGCGTAATCTGGAGGTGCCGCGAGGTGACGCCCAGCTCGGGCACGATCACACCGTCCTTCCACTCGCCGGTCAGCCATCGTTCGATGTCTTGGTCGGTATAGCTAGGGTTGCAGTCGCGCAGAAGCGACGCGAGCATCCGACGCAGCGGCTCGGCAATGTGCTGGCGAACATAGCCGAACTCGGCTTCGATGAAGCGCGCCGCCTCAGTTTTGCCGGTGCTGGCAAAGCCGGACAGGCCGATCGGCCGCGCATACTCCGCTGTGTCTTCGACGCGTGGGGTCCGGGTGATTGGCACCCCTGAGGCAGTCGTGCGACTGATCGTCTCGAACATGTCCGCCATCTCGCCATGGGGCTCGGCCGCCGCGGCGGCGCGCACCAGCTTACCGAAAGGGCTGATCCAGTAGCCTCGGCCCTGCGTCAGCCCGTCATCCTCGTCGAACAGGGGGCCAAATTCGACGACGCCATGTTGTAGGAGCGCGCACAGGCGCTTCCGAACGAGTGACTCCGCAATGCCGGTCTCGCTGCACACGTGGCTCGGCCCGCGTCCGTAATAATCGTCCATCGCGCCGAGGATCTGGTGATCGGTGGCGTCGAGCAGCGGCAGCACCTCTGCAACAAAGGGGTTCGTCGTCATCCGAGAATATCCTCCATGTCATCGGCGGTCTCACCGCCTAAAATGTCGTCAAAGTCCGCGGCGCTGGGCACACCGATGCCAAGCAACCGATCCAGTTCATCGTCTGCGACCGGGCGGTCGGCGGCCCGATACGCCGCAGCCACAGCCTCGATCGGCGTCTTCCCGGTCCCGTCAGCGACATGGAAGCTGACCGCGAAGCCGCGCCGCATCTCGACCGTGTAGGCAGTCGCCTTGTAGGGTCCGCGCCGTCCGTCGCGCTCGATATGGTCGAAGAACACGTTGTGGCGCCCGCACTGACGATGGAACTCAGCCCAGCCTGGCGCCTTCCGCGCCGCGGTCACCTGCTCGTCTGTTCTCCACATCATCTCAGGCTTCACCCTGTATTCGCGGCCGCGGATCATCCGCGCGAGCGCTTGGTTTTGAACAGGTCCGCCGCCTGCATCGCGATGGCGAGGATCGACAGAAACAGCGTCCACGACAGCTCGGTCGGGCTGATGCAGGCCCATACGAGGCTGGCGGCCGAGAGCAGCATGGACACCATCACGGTGACGGGGTGCGCGAAGAAGGCGCCGGTCACGTCCGACACCCATTCAGCCGCCCGCGAGATCACGACCGAGCCGCCAACGTGGTGAAGTGCCACGAGTAGAAGCGATCGACCTTCATCTCGACGCGGTCGCGCATCGCTTCGCGGTGCGGATGCAAGATCGGGTTGAGCGCGATGAACACCCGGATGGCGGCAACCAAGTCGGGGATTTCCTCGACCAGCTTCTCGACGAGATCACCGCTCCAGTGGTTCGGGTCGCCGCCGGTTTGGATCAGCTTCGCCAGGACCTGCTGCACCTCGCCGCCTTCCTCGGACAGCTTGGCGAGGCCGGGCCACACGGTGCCGCCGAATGCGAAATCGAGCGGCGACTGCGCGACGGGGTTGCGGAAGGTTGCGATGGCAGCGCGGATGCGCCGCGGGATCACTGCGGTTCGTCCTTGAACCAGCAGAACCGCTCGCGAGGCCAGTGAATATAGTGGTGCTCCGAACCTTCCCGGCGGTCGTATCTGCTGATCACCAGCACGGTATTACCTGCTGTCCAAAACCATGCCTTGACGCGGTCAAGCACAACCTGAGACGTACTGTCGTCCCGATAAAGGGTCAGCTTGCGCTCACAGCGGGGCGACAGTGGCCGCGCGATCACCTGCGGATCTCCACAGCCGTTGCGCGCCGCAGATCGTCTGCCAATTGCAGCAGGATGCCTTTTTTCCGAATGAGCGAGCCGTGCCCGGATACGGTTCGCGTTCCTTCAGCAGCGTTTCGAGCCAGGTCGGCTAGAATGGCGATGTCCTCGGAGCGGAGGTTTCGAACCACGCTCACGACAGGATCGCCTTCGTGACATCGCACGCCTCGTCGAGCGACGCACAGCGGAAGCCAATCGCCTCGTTGACCATTGCGTGCTCATGTGGATTGGACCCATCGGCCTCGATCGCGACGACGATGGGCGTGCGCTTCAGGTCGGCCCATGCGATCTCCATCACCGTGCCGACCGACACCTTCGCGGCGCCGAGCAGATTGACCAGCAGCACGTTGCACCGCGTCGCGTCGAACCGGTCACGGGTCATGATTCCGCGCGGCCCGGACAAGGGCGATAAATGGCCGTATTCCTCGCAGGTCGAAGAGAAACCGACATCACCCCCGACACCTTTCAGGTATTCCTTAGCCCGCATGGGGGAGAGACCCTTGATCTGTGCCTCGGCGAGTTGGCACATCGCGCGCTCGCGCCAATCGGTAGCACCCTCGTAAGAGCAGCCGCTGATCGGACCGGCAAGATATACCGTGGGCGCGCCAGGCGGCACACGTTCCAGCATTTGCTGCATGATGAATTGCGTGTGCGAGAGCATCAGAAGAATCCTTTCCAGAAGCCGCCGACCCAAAGCAGATTGGCTTCGCCGATGGCCGCCGCCGCGAATCCGAGCGCGACAAAACGTTGTTGTTTCGGACCGATCGCGATCCAGCGACGGCTCGGTCGAACCGCCGCCCCAAGCGACGCGCACGCGCTAAGCGCCAGCCACGCGGCGGCGGTGATTTGCGGCCACCCGTTCATGCCGCGAGCCTTTCTGGCAGCGTCGCGCCAGCAAGCGCGTAAAGCTCTCGTCGAGTAGTCGTACCGCGAATATCGCCTCGCAGACTTAAACCTTCCGCGTTGAGGCGGACACACCAAACGCCGTCGATCCGATTCCGTCCGCGCCGCGTTAGCCCGCGACGTTCGAGATAGCGCAGGTGCACGCTGCGCCACGGCCGCGGCGGCGCTGGACGCAGACAGTTATAGACCGGGGGAATGATCCATCCGTCCTGCGTGGCATCCGCGATGGCGGCCATTTCTCCCTGCGTCATGTCGTCGGGGAGAAAGTCGAAAGCGATCTGGCTCAATGTTTTGGCCCTCCGTCTTCGTCCGGCGGGCAGGCGCAAATGCCAAACACGTGGTCGATGCCATCTGCGCTACCGAGCACTTCGGCAGACACGTCGGCGATCTCGCGCGTGTTGTAATTCGGGTTGTCGCTGGTCAGCAGCGCAACTGTCATTTCCAACACGGTCAGGGTGCGTTGATCCTGCATCAGACCGGACCGGCTACGCTGGCAGGTTTAGAGGCGCGGCGAGCCGTCCCGTCCTCGTCGTAACCGACATCCGCGGCGCAGAGCCGATGCCGAGAACCGAGGACGACCTCGCGGAGTTTGTTGCCGCGGTATCGACGCCCGTAAACGGGCACGTGCGCGACACCTTTTTTGTCCAAGATTTTCTTCTGGAGACGACGTACGTAACTGGACATGATCCCGAGTCCTTATTGAGTGATATTCACCATACTGTTGAATTATAAGGCAAGCAAGATCAGAATGCTTTGCCGCCGACCTTTGCTCGATTTTCCGGTTTGTGGTCCGCTCTGCTGGCGTTGAACGCTCGTTTTTCGGTGATCGCGCCAGTCAGGTCGTAGCGGAATTGGATCGCGCAGAAATGAACCACTCCGAGCACGTCGACCAGGTAGACGCAGCCGTCGTCGGTGCGCCCTTTCCGGAACGCCTCCAGGGCCTGCGTTGTCGTCCGATGCAACAGGCGGCACCAGTCGGGCCAATACGAGTATTCCGGCAGCGCGAGTGTCCGACCGGGAACGACGCACGAGTGCTCATAAAAGCCCAGCATGTCGAGCACTCGGATCGCAACGTCAGCCAGTTCGACCTCGGTCATGCGTCGATGCGGAAGTTTGTCGTCCATCAAACCGCGCTCGAAACCAACATCGGCCTCGCTGATCTCGCTGTGGATGAGCGCTAGCAACTCGGCAGTGTTGCGGTTGCGCGTTCGGCCCGTCTCTTCATCCTTCACCCACCAGCCGGCGACGATGTTCGCGTGGTGGATCTCCGCAGAGAGCGCCTTCAGATCGAGCGGAAGCCCGCTTATCGGCATCGGTAGTTCCAATTGACTCATGTCCAACTCCTTCACTAATATAGTGAAAATCTATGGATGCGTTTCGCCGACTGGCCAGCGTCGACTGCACGAGCATGCAATTTCGTCGCCCTCGCGGCGCGTGATGTGCGACTGCGTTGGTCGGAATTGACGCAGCACGCGCTCGGCCTTTGCTCGCACGGTAGCCTGGCGACGCATCAGTAGCTCGAGTCCGAACGAACGCGTGTCGGATGCCAAGTGTGATCAACGTTGCCTGAACCGCCCATCGCTCGGTGGATGTCGCGCCCATCTGCGCGACCCATTGGCGGAGGCGGCGCGGAAGCGAAGACATCGAACGGCGTTGTGCGCGGGTTTGCGGGCATGCGACAGCGCGCCCGTACGTAGGCCAGACCGCAGATCGCCGCGCAAAAGCCCAACAACCCGATGCCGACGATGGCAGCACGCGTTTCATGTTTGCTGTCTGACATACTTTGTGCCGACAGAGGCTGCGCCGCACAGGTGCTCAACAGGAAGGCGGCGACGTAGGCGAACTTACGCATGGTCGGTTCTCCTTTCAGAATGCATTGGGATCAGTCCTTCACCAGCTCGAAGTTAATTGGCTTCCACGCGGCCCGTCGTTTGAAGACATCAAGTGACCAGCCGTGTGGGCACCAAGTCACTCGAAACCACCATGGGCCGGCTTGCACATGGCGGCCGAGACGGTCATTCCACGAGCGGACGAGGCGGGCTCGGTCGTCGGTCGGCGCATTTGGTCGGCCTGTCCACGAGACGGAACTGACCTGGATTGCAGGAATTTGTCCTCTGGCACGATCGGCAGCGTCCACCGCAGCTTGTGACGACACGCTCATGTCTATGCCGCCTGTACGCGGCGCTCGAACTCGCCCCACGAGCCGCGCGGTGGCGGAACCTGGTTGCCGTTGGCGTCGAGTGTCACCGTGTGAGGGCGGACGTACCGCTTAGTTTTCGGGTCCATCTTTGCGCCGCGACGAGGCGATGCGCGGTGTGGTGCGTGTCTGATCTCGGTGCCTGGCGCCATGACGGGGATCGGCCTTGGCGCTTGATAGATTTCCCCGAGCATACTGGTTTCACTGAACTGCTTACGCATCAATGCGAGCATATAGGTGTTGTCGAAATGGTAGGGACTGACCATCGGCTCAGGCGCCGGGTCCATTTCCCAGCCATAAAGTTCGACGTGCTCGATCGCGCGATCGACGAGGGCGATGGTCGCTTCGTTCTTGGCTGTCTGCTCATCGGTGTCGCGCAGGCGCTGCGCCAGCACCGAGGCGATCAGGTTCATTCCCTCTTCGCCCTTGAAGCCAAGCCGACGCAGCATTTCGCGAAACCGCTCGGCTTCGTGGGCGATCTGCTTGTTCGCCTCGATTCCACGCTTCTTGTCGTCGTTCAGCAACCGAACCATGGATTTCACCATGTCCGTCCGGCCGAGTCCGGGAGGAGTGCCCCATCCCGAACCCTTTAGCGCTTCCACGGCGGCGCGGTCGAAGGCGCCGGCTACGAGCGGCACAAGTTCTTCCATCTCGTTGCGCTGGCGCGGGGCGTCGCTACCGGTACGGTCGTAGTAGGCGCGTTTCTCGGAGTCTTTCAGCGTCGCATATGCGCCTTGGATCGCCTGGAACCGCTTGGTTTCTCCGCCCTCCATGTCGGGGTGGTGTTCGGCGGCGAGCCGACGATAGGCAGCTTTGATCGCAGCATCGTCGGCGTCGCGCGCCACTCCCAGGATGTCGTAATAGTCGCCCATGATCAGAGGAAGACTTCGTTGACCGGATCAAACTCGCGCCCATCACGCAGTTCGATCACGCGAGGGTTTAACCGCGCGATGGAGGCCGTGCTCTCGCGACCTTTCCGCTCGTCCAGTGAACTGGTCAGCCAGTGAGCAAGGCGGGTTTTTCCTGCTCCCTGTGGACCGCTGATGAAAATCGTGAGGCGATCTGCAGCAATGTGTTCTCGCCGCGGTGCTGCGGCCATGTCAGCGATGCGTTGTTTTTCAGCGTCGGCCGCTGCGAGGTTGCGCCCCCTAGCGATGCCACCCTGCGACAATTTCACGCACAGCGACTCGTCCAACTCACCGCTGCGGAAGCGATCTAAGATCGCCCGTCGATCATCTGTGGCCAGAAGAGTTTCACCATCGTGCGACATGATGACGTAGCGAGCGAAATCAGGCTCGTTGCCGCATTGGTCGTCGAAATCCTGTGCCGCCAATTCACGCGCCGCGAGTAGATCGGCGCTCGGCTCAACATAGCCAATCGCGTCAGCAAGTTCCGTCGCGTACCCACTGATGCGGTCGCTATGAGCCCCGTCGTCGATCGCCACGCTTTCCGCAGCAATTTGGCGAAGTCCAACCACTGCCTTGCGAACGGTTTGGTCCATATTCGCGGTGCAGCAGGGCGACTCAGGCGCGTTAGTGATGCTGAAGCGATAACTGCCCATCAACAAACTCGTCGTGAGCATCGGCTCGCCGTTCGAATAGAACCATAGAGTGCCGAGTCTCATGCTCGGGATGCACACCGAGAAAGCGCCTGTATCACTGCGTTCGCGCAGCACCGCCGCATGGCCGTGGCTCGTGATCAGCAGTTTGTCCAAATCCACCATCGCACCGACTCCGTTCGTTCGTTGAAAGCGAGGGTCAGCTACGAGCGATTCGCTATATCGTCAACACAGTAGTGAATTATAATCACGATAATGTTGACACGGCCATTTCTCGGCCCTATCTCGGCCATGCAGCGATTCGCTGCGGAGCCAGGGAGATTCAGATGGACAAGCTCTACAGTTGGAAGGTGCGGCGCTCGGGTAGCGGCATCAGCGTCGCGCACTCCTGCGGCAAGATAACCGGCATCGCGGAGATCGCGATCGAGGACGGTTGTGTCATTGCCCGCGCCGGCGATGGCCGCCGTTTCGAGCTGGTGATCGCATGATGCAGGAAGGCATCCTCATCGCCGCCACGGTGATGCAGGCGTTCGTCGCGACGTGCTTTTCGAGTCGCGGTGGTCTCAACATGATGGTGAAGTTCACCCTGTGCCTAACGGCGGTCGGGACGGGCTTGCTGGCCGCGAAAGGGTTGATGTGATGTGCGAGGAAGAAGAAGCGCGGGCGCGGTCGGATCGCGGGACCGCAACGCAGGCTATCGAATGGGTGTTGAACGTCAATGTGGATGAGCAGCATGACGATTTCCTGCGCGCATGGCAGCAAGGTAATGCAGAGCGAGAATGGCCCGAATTCTTCGAATGGCTAGATCATCAGGCACACCCCGCCACGCCAGAACTACCGGATGGGATGGTGCATTGGGCTGGTGGTGAGCGCGCGCCAGAGGATTGGGATGGGGATGCCATTGTTAGACTTCGGTCAGGATTAACGATGCGGCAGGCGGATCAGGCTGCGGCACTCGAATGGAGGCACCGCAACGGGAAATGGGCGCATGGCGACATAATCGCCTACACCCCCAAGCCCGCCGCCCCGCAGCCAGACCATGCAGGCGAAGGGCTGGTAGGCGTCGTCGACTGTCCGATCTGCCGTGGGGACGGTCGTCAGCCGATTTGCGCAGTGTGCGTCGGAACCGGCGCGCTGACTGTCGAGGAAGCCGGTTTCTGGCTTCGCGCTCAGAAACTCACCACCCCGACAGCGCGGGAACAGCCCGCCACCCCCATCCCTGCCACGCTAGATCGGGAGGCGGTCAACGTTATCCGGGACCTGGTGCGCCTCGCCGATATGGGTTTTGAGGCGTCGTTACGTGAACCCGAAGAAAACGGAAATTACGCGACATACGAGCGAGCCAAGCGGTTCCTTGCCGCCGTTGATCGCGACGGAGAGGGGAAGTGAGCTGCCGGCACGGCAGGCAGCGGTCCAGCCGCGTCCGCCTCAAAGCCGACGCCGTGGTGCTGCTCGATCGCATTGCAGCTCGGCTAGACGCATCGGGGCTAATGGCTGACCGGCTGCGACTGGAAATCGCCGAGATGCGGATGCGCCTCGCACCGACGCCGGGCGTCAGAGCGCCGATCATCCGCACCGATTACACACGGAGAAAATGACATGGCCTACGGCGATCTCCCCTTCGGCGCACCGCACAAGCCGAACAAAGGCCATGAAGGCGGCGCGTGCAACCGCGAACGCTGCCAAGCCGAACCCGCGCTGCACTACAATCATGGCAGCTATTCATGGTACTGCGCCGACTGCGCGCGCGACATCGGGCAGGACTTCTTCAACCTGCACGACTGGAACAAGCGATGGAAGCCTAAATGTGGGCACGATCAGTTCGAGACGCGCGAGCAGATGAACGCGCGGTCGACTGGCTTCGGCGAGGATCATTCGGGCATCTACGGCGCCAACTACGGTGATCGGTCGGTGAAGCGCAGCCACCGCGCGGAGGGGAGGAACTATGTCGACTGAGGCATTAAACCTGCGGGACTTTGTGCGCGAATCGAACCGCATCGAAGGCATACACCGCGATCCCACCGACGGAGAAATTGCGGCGCACGCCGATTTTCTCTGGCTGCCGGTCGTCTCGGTCCCGTCCATCGTCAAGTTGGTCGCAATTCTGCAGCCCGATGCGCGGCTTCGGGATAGCACTTCAGTTCCGGGCGTGCGGGTGGGCGACCATATCGCTCCGCCGAGCGGACCTGAGATCAAGTTTCGGCTCGGTGAGGTGCTGTTCATGGATGACCCATGGGAGCAGCACGTTGCCTATGAAACCCTCCATCCCTTCACGGATGGCAACGGCCGATCGGGGCGAGCGCTTTGGCTTCACCGGCATCGCGGCCAGGCGCCGATCGGCTTCCTGCACCAGTTCTATTATCAGACGCTAGCGAGGGTGGGTCGATGATCAAGCGGTATCGCTTTTACAGGCAGTATCACGGGCGGCTCATTTCTCTTGGCCTCGCGCCAGATTCGGCCATTTTCTGGGGCGTCATCTCGGGTGCCCTGCTTGGACTGCTGGTGCTGCAATTATGGCCCGTGAACTAACATCCGATGAGCACCGTGCGGTGCGCAGCTTGAAGCGTCTCGCCAAGACCTGGCCGAGCACGCTGAAATTGTTCTCATGGTCTGGAACCTTGGTTGTGATGGATGCGCACATGGAGACGGGTCAAAATGCCGTGCTGGACCACATTACGGGCATTCCGAATGACGGAGGGGACCCATGACCAGCCCTAACCGCGACACCCTGTCCCGTCGCATCCGCGCCCTCCGCGCAAAGACGGTCGAGAACGGCTGCATCTCTGCCGAGGCGGTCGCCGCGGCAGAGATGCTGGCCAGCCTGCTGGCGCGCTACAACATGACACTCGACGAAGCCGAGGTGCGGGCGTCGCCCTTCGCGCACCACAGTGAGGAGCATGACGACTATGTCGGCGAGCGGCTGTGGAAGGTTGCTGACGCTGTCTCCAGGCTGATCGGCGTGCGCTACTGGCAATCCGCAAGAGGCATATATCCGATCCGGATCAATTTCTTCGGACTCGATCACGAAGTCGAGGTTGCGCGCCACATGCTGGAAATCTGCGCCGGTGCGATGCGCCGCGAGCAGTCGCGCGTCGGCGGTCCATTTCTCCGGTCGCCCCGCGCGCGGCGCCGCGTAGCGCCGTTCCTCGACGGCATGGCGGATCGGCTACGCGAACGGATCGTCGCCATGGTGCCGCCGACGCCGCCGGGCACGGGTCTCGTCGTGCTGAAGAACAGCCTGGTCGACCAGGCGATGGCGGACGCTGGGCATAAGCTGCGGTCGAAGCAGTCGGCGCGTAGCCGGGATCTCGAACTCGGCTATCTTGCAGGACGCGCGGCCGGCGATCGAGTGGCGCTAAACCAGGGCCTTACGGGTTCAGGATCGTCAACGCGACTGCTTCACTGATCACTCTCGACCGCGATTGATTGTGGCGCTATTCTGTGCCCATGATCATTGCCGCGGCAGCTCTCGCTTATCTCTCGTGCACGATTCCAACGAAGCACGATCCTGAACTGCTGATGATCGCAGCCGACGAAGCCAACCAAATCGCGACGATCACCTGGCCACGCTGGAAGATCACGTCGCGCGAACCGGCGACCTTCGCTGCGGATTGGCTGTCGATCAACTCGGGGTTTTCGACGTACCGCATCAATCGTTCCACCCTAGTGCTGGAACGCGATACCCGCATGGCCGGTGCTAAACCCAAAAACGAAGTCGGCGTATGCACGGTCTCACCGGCGCCGGCCGACCGTAAGTTCTGATTTCTCCGGGTTGCATTGTAGGATTTGCTCTGGTTTCTCCTGGGCATGGAAGAACCACACATCCTGATCAACCAGCTATCCCGCGCACGCGGTGAGTCGCTCGCTGCCCTGTCGCGCTTGATCGGCCGCAACGCGGCCTACCTGCACCAGTTCATCACCCGACGTTCGCCGACGCGGCTCGGCGAGGATGAGCGCCTAAAACTGGCTCAGCACTTCGGCATCGACGAGCGAAGGTTAGGCGCGCGAGAGCCGTGGCGGCCGACTTAGCATTTCTCCGGGGTCTGTATTTCTCCGAGTTGCATTGCTTCATCGTTCCCGTTGTGTTCTTCAGCGACGATGCGGTACGAAACGCTTCGCGATATCGACTTCGACGGCTTCGACGTGCGAGTATGGTGCTTTCGCTGCAGTCGCGGCGCCGTGGTTGATGGCATGATATGGGAGGCGTTCGCGCGTAAAGCCTGGCCGATCGAACTTGCATCGGCCGTCGCACATTTCAGGTGCCGAACGTGCCGGTCCAATGACCAGATCGCCCTATTGCCGGCGCGGCGTGTGTCTCTGCCGCCCCGCGACTGGGCGAGCGAAGTCGCCGCCTATTTCCACGCAACGAGGTCGCGTTTCAAACGCGCGCGAAAACGCCCGCCAAGCAACTAAGCTTGGCGGGCGCGGCGCGACGGATCTAGTTGCTATGCTGTCCTGGAAGTAGCAGCACCGCGAGCCAGAACATCGCGACGAATATTGCCGCGATCCTGCCGAACGGTTTGACCGCGTTGCTACCCTGGGCGCGGGTTTCGGCCGTGCTACAGACGGCGCACAAAGCAACAACGGCAATCAATATGCCCATGATGCGCGTCCCTGTTTTACCGCGCGACGGGTCTGGCAACCTAGCTGACATGCCGCTTTGCTATCGCGTTCGATCGCTCGAGTCGTGTCATCGCATTCGATAAGAATTGCGTCCATCTCGCCGGCCGTTATCTGCCGATCGCGCAGCGTGGCGAGGCCGCCGCTAAGCTTGTTCAGCACGGCCGATTGGCGCCCGATTGTGTTTGGCCAGGCGGTCACGATAACGCCTCCAGCCATGCGAGCGCGGACTCGTATGTCGGGTGCCTACTTCCAAACGATGTGCCGCAGTGCCTTACGTCGGCCCAAGGTTCCCATCCGTCAAAGTCATATGTTGCGCCGGGCACGTCGCGACGCTCACCCTCGCTAATCCGGTAGAATATGCCCGCCGTTCCGTCGCGCGCCACCGCGTCGCGTGGAATCCAATAACTGCGGCCGTCGCTGTCCTGATAGGATGGCGTAGCGCGGTTGGTGTACGTCACGACTCGGAGATTCAGCGCTTCCGTTCGATCGTGAATGGTGTGGCCGGGTTGCACCATTTCGAGCAAGCGCCAGTGACCTTCCGCATCGACCACGATCTTGCGTCCGATCATTGCGTCGCTGATCTTGCCAACGTCCGCGCGAAACCGGTTCGCATTCGCGCCAGGTCCGCGCAACGGATGACGCAAGCCGGGCTTGCCGGCGACGTGCAGCACTATTGAGCCGCGTTCGCTTCGCTCTATTGTGCCGACGATCATGACAGCGCCCCTTTCTTGATCTGATTGCGCCAGAAATCGCGCTCGCCGCGCAGCATCTCCGCGACTTCGCGGCCGAATCCGCGCCGCAACGTGCACTCAATGTTCGCGAGCACGTCGCGAGCCTCGGCCAGATTTGGGCGGAACCGATTCAGGTATTCGCGCCCTTCGCGTATGCCCATCAGATAAGTGTCACTGAATTGCTGCACGGTGAGACTCCTCATTACGTCATGGATTCATCATCGCCGCGCCAGACATTCACCAATATAGTGACGGACTGGGCGCGGCTAATGGGAAGCCGCGATTTAAAACTGGCTGGCGTTAGTTACGATAAACCGCGTGCCGTCGATTGTTGCTAGATCAACGTCGCCGCCTAGTCGGAAGTCGCGCCCCATTGCTTCAAAATCGATATAGTTGCGCAGATGATCGGGGCACCCTTCGAGTCCGCCCGTGTCATCGATAAATGACTCAGCGTAGTCGGCGAGCATCGTTTCATCTGACTGACCGCGGTCATCTTCCCATATGCGTACATCCTCGGCCTTTTCCGCTGCATCGCTGGCGGTCATGCCGCGATCTTCGATTAACCAGCGGAACGCTAAGGCATAATCACCGTTCAGCGCTTCAGCGATCATCGCCACATCATCAAACGATGTGGACTCGCTAATCAGGTTGCCGAATCCCTCATTGTCATGAATTGCCCATTCCTCGGCGCTTGGGAACGGCGCCGATAGAGCGCCCGGACATTCGTCGCATTCGTCGACGCAAGGCCGATCATCTTGGATATGGTCGCACGTTTCGCACTGGCGGCGCGTGACGTTCGGATAAGGCGAGGTGCGCAGCATCGTTGCCACCTCGGCGCTAATCTCGTCGCCGTCCTTGCCGTCGCAATCGATCCACGCGCCATGCAGGACGCCGCTGTTATAGCTTGCCAAACAGGCAACATATATCCTGAGATCATCGGACATTAGTAAAACTCCCCAAAATAGTGAAACGTTAGGCAACCAACGTCGCGACGACTTCGCGCGCCGTTACCAAGGCTTCGTCGAGTAATTCGTTTGCGGTCTCTGTCAGATAGTCGCCGCTATCGGACTCAATGCCCCAAAGAGCATGGCTGTATTGCCCGACGAGTTGCACGCCGCTGCGCGAGACCGTCACATCGACGCCAACGTATTGCCATTCGTCATTGCACCAATCGCGCAAGCGCTTGAAGTCCGCCATTGCTGCGGCGGCAGCGTATTGGCGCGGCGTCATGGTCGCGCGGTGTGCGGCGTAGACCTGGGCAATGGCGTCGCTTTGATCGTCGCTCCAGTCGCTCCTAAATGCGACTAGCTCGCGCCCTTCGAACCATTGTGCGTTCGCTCGCTTCAGACCGTTCGCGCCGCTTTCCACGTCGAGCCGATACGGCGACACGCCCCATCCGTCGCGCAGAGCGATGCGGCACGCCTCTGCGTAGTCATAAAGGCGAAATGACGCACGGCGCCCGTGTCCGTCTTCGTGAAGCACCAGCTCGCCGGGCGCCTTAATCGGCCGGGCGCCATCGTGCCAATTCTCAGCACTGCGCCACTCGGAAACCGGCCCGTGTCCGTCCTCATTTTGCCATGGTGGCGTGTTGCTATCGTCGCCGTGGCGGTGAATCGTCGCCGTGGCGGTGAATCCGTCGGTCACGCATTCGATCGTGTCGCCTTCGCAAACCGACTTGCCGAACCCTTGAACAAACATTGTCCGAATCCCTTCCTTGCTACGTCACTAATAACGCACAATCACAATCAAAGTTCAACAAAATAGTGAAACTGTTTCAACTAAAGTACGGCCGCGAACGCGCCAGTTCGCGCACGCTTTCGGGCAACGGGCCAAGCGGTCGATTGCCGGGCTCGGGCTGCTCGTCACGCCAAGGCGCGGGAAACTGTTTCAGCGCGGCCGTGAGGCGGCCGACATAGGGCGCACCGTAGTCGCCGCGCGCGTTCGCTTGATTGCGCGCGATCGTCGCAGCTTCGATCAGTTCCGACACGGCGGCGGGTTCGATAAATTCCATTTTCATTGCTTGTTCCTTCTCAACCTAAAACGTCATCGTGGATGGTCGCGCGTTGCGCCCGGCGGCGCTGGCGTTGCGCCTTGGCCTGGCAGGCGACGCACGCGCCCGAGATCGTGTGGCGAAGCGTGTGTCCTGCCGTGCAGGCGTTCCCGTCATAGTGGCGGGCGCCGCTATTCAGCGCGGCGGCGCGGGCGGTGGCGACCGGCTTAGGCACGTCGGGCCGCCGGTGGCAGATAGAAGCCGTTAGGGTCGCTCAGACCAAGCAAATCCTTGGCACGCAAGTTTAGCGCTAGCTGAAGGTCGCCGGGGCTTGGCTTGACGCCTATGCGCGGCCCGGCGCTGTCGCGAAGCCGGATCATCTCGGCTCGCGCCCGTGCGACCTTGCGTTTATTCACGCTCGCTTCGCTCCAGTAGGGTTGCGCGGCGTTGCGTAGCGCCTCGTCAATTGCGGCGTCGGGATATAGCGGCCGAGTCATGCCGCCCGCCCATATTCGAACGGCAGCAATGCGGGCAGGCCGGACTCAGGGTTCGGCAACAGCGCGCGGGCGGCGTCGCATACCCGCTTAGCCTCGGCCTCACTGTCGGCGGCGAACGTGGCCACCGGCGGTTGATTGCTCCAGCCAAAGGCGTGGCGGCGGCCGATGCGTCGAGCCCCTGCCGTGCGCAATGCGTTCTGTATGGCAGCGAGGCTAAACACGTCCGTTGCAGTGCCGGTTATTTCATAGCGATGCATAGCGATTCACCTATTTAGTGAAGGCGCGGGCGCAGCTATGCCGCGACCCGCAAGCCTAACTCAGTGGAAGAGGGCGAACGCCCCGGCGAGGATACCCGCAAGGGTCGTTAGGCCGGCGAAGCCGCGCACGGTGAGAGTGTGCACCGCGTCCCGCAGATCGGCCTTTGTTGCTACATCGCGCATCGCAACGTCTGCCATAGCAGAACTAAGCGCGTTTGCCACGTCGCGCGGCAGACCGGCGGCCGTGAGGCGCTGCGCCAGTGCGAGCGTGTCGAAGGCGGGGGCGTTCATAGTGATTCGTCCTTTCGTTTCCGTCCCCGATAATACGCACAATCACAATCAAAGTTCAACATAATAGTGACATTCACTCAACTAAGCGTCTGCAGCGCCGTCGCCTGGGCAGGATCGGGCACGATAACGCACAATCACAATCACGCTTTGCATGTGCGACGCGGCTTAACTCACAATCACAATCACAATCATCGCACTAGCTAAGTCATTGAATTGGCTGGCTACGGGTCCCTCCCGCGGAGCTGCCGGCGGGCGGCGGGCGCTGAGCCCCGTTATTCGTGCCATCTCAACTATGCCGCTAGAGCAATTAGCGTTGATTGTGATCCTGGGGGTGGGTGTGACAGGGTGACAGGAAAAACAAAGCTGTCACACCACCTGTCACACCCGTAAGCAGTTGAGATTACACGGATTTGAGCGATTTGTGACAGGGTGACAGCTTTTTCCTATAGACTGTCGAAGTTCAAATAGGGGATTCTGTAGCCGTGCGGCACCGACAACATGGCAGCGTGATTGTGACGATTCAGGGCGTCCGCGAGGAGAAGTGTTGGGAAATCGCTGTCACCCTGTCACACCCCGCCTG
>JBDSKT010000227.1:0-3090 GCA_039916765.1 Sphingomonas sp. | reverse complement strand
GGCTTCTCCAGTTGACTGACCGGCTGATCAAGACCGTTCCCGAGGTCGAGAGTGTGTTCGGCAAAGCCGGCCGCGCTGACACTGCAACCGATCCCGCGCCGCTGGAGATGTTCGAGACGACAATCCGGTTCAAGCCCAAGGACCAGTGGCGACCGGGGATGACTCAGGACAAGCTGATCAATGAGCTAGACCACGCGGTGAAAGTGCCTGGACTCGCAAATCTCTGGATCCCCCCGATCCGCAACCGCATCGATATGCTGTCGACCGGCATCAAGAGTCCGATCGGTATCAAGGTTGCGGGCTCTAACTTGGCCGAGATCGACGCGACCGCTCGCGAGATAGAACAGGTCGCAAAGACGGTGCCAGGGGTCAACTCGGCCCTGGCCGAGCGGCTGACCGGCGGACGCTATATCGACGTGACAATCAACCGCGTGGCGGCGGCGCGCTATGGCATGAATGTCGCGGACGTCCAGTCTGTGGTCTCCAGTGCGATCGGCGGCGAAACGGTCGGTCAGACGGTGGAGGGGCTCGCGCGATATCCGATCAGCGTGCGGTATCCACGCGAACTGCGCGACAGCATCGACGCCTTGCGCAACCTTCCTGTCCTGACGCCTTCACTCCAGCAGGTTACGCTCGGCACGGTCGCCGACATAAGCGTCAGCGACGGCCCGCCGATGCTGCGCACCGAGAATGGGCGGCCTGTGACGTGGATCTACGTCGATGGCCGCGGCGCCCCGCTCACGACAATCGTCGGCAATCTTCAGCAAGCGATCTCGGCCAAGGTGAAGCTGCCACCGGGCATCAGCGTCAGCTTCACGGGGCAGTTCGAGTTCCTTCAACGCGCGGTCGAGCGGCTGAATATCGTCGTCCCGGCAACGCTGCTGATCATCTTTCTGCTGCTCTACGCGACGTTCCGGCGGTTCGACGAGGCTGCGTTGGTGATGGGGACGCTTCCGTTGGCGCTGACCGGCGGCGTCTGGCTGCTCTATCTGCTCGGCTACAACCAATCGGTTGCGACCGGGGTTGGGTTCATCGCGCTCGCCGGGGTGTCGGCGGAGTTCGGGGTGGTGATGCTGATCTACCTGAAGCACGCGCTCGCTGAACGTGGTCCCGCGCCCAATGTGGCCGACGTTGAGGCGGCCGTCCGCGAAGGCGCGCTGCTTCGCGTCAGGCCCAAGGCGATGACCGTTGCGGTGATCCTCGCCGGTCTGTTGCCGATCCTGCTCGGTACCGGAACCGGTTCCGAAGTGATGAGCCGGATCGCTGCACCAATGATCGGCGGGATGCTGACGGCACCGTTACTGTCGATGCTCGTCATTCCGGCGGCCTATCTGCTGATGAAGCGGCGGCGCGCGCCATCCGCGAGCGCGTTAGAGCCGCTGTGATTAGAACCAAACCGGCGAAAGGTCGCGCCCTGCAGGCGATGTTTGTCGGAAACGCTGAGTCAATCTTCGTTAAGCAGACAAATGCGATAGCTCGAATTGGGCCGCAGCATAGAAAACGATCGCGACTTCGCGCCTGATGGCCGGGTAGTCGGCGCGCATGTCCAGGCCGTTTCGGCTAAAGGCGCCGGCCCATGCACCTCAAGCATGGCTCATCACCCGGCTCGCCAATCTTGCAATCAGCCCAGCGCCAGCCGCTCCGCGCAGATCTCCCGTACCAGCGATTGCAGTACGTCTACGCGCTCAGCGATCCATTCGAGTTTCCGGGCGATTCCGCGAGACGGCTTGAAGCGTCGCGCTGATGCGCCATTCTATAGGTGGGGAGCGGCATCCGATCGACGGAAAGGCCGCCAGATGGACGACGACGAGTTCGAACCGCGCCTTGGCCGGATGCGCGCCAAGGGCGCCAAGCGGTCGCAGAAATATCTGAGTCTGGTGGTCGCTGCGGCGCGACGCTCGGGCGCGCGGAGCGGCATCCGCAATCGCCGCTTCGACGGCAGCCGGATCGGCCGTGGCGCAATCCTCGGCGCCGACTATGGTTTCGTCCCGACTGGCTCGACGCTGTCAGCGACCCATCAGGAATACCGGGAGGCGCGCGAGACAAAGCCGGTACTAGCCTTCGTGCAACAGGGCGTCGATCCGGACGAGCGGCAGGCGGCTTTCATTGCCGAGGTCCAGGCTTGGGAGGGCGGACTGTTCCGCGGCGGCTTCATGGACGCTGACGACCTGCAGGATGGTATCGTGCGCGCGTTGCACGACGCCGACATCGCGGTCGCGGTCGGCCCTGTCGATCAGCAGGACGTCGCCGGGCGCGCCGTTGCGCTGCTACCCAGCGACGCCCAGGGACAGGGTTATGCGGCGAAACTGGACATCGCAATCGCGGGCGGGCCCACACAGCGCATCCTGCGGCCGTCGCAGCTTGAGGCGACTGACCTCGCCGAGTACTTGCAGCAGGCCGCTATGTTCGGCGCACACCGCGTATTCGACCGCTCGCTGGGCAGCGAGAGCGGCCTAGACGGATCGGACCTCGTGATTGGTCAGGAAGGCGGCGCCTCGCTCCGCCTGACTGAGCAAGGCTCGCTCGCCATTCGCGTTCCGTTCGAGCGTCGAAATCGCGATTGGAGGGGTGGCGGGACCATGGACGGCATGGTCATCGTCGAGGAAGACGTTCAGGCGCGGCTGGATGACGCTATCGGCTACGCTGCGGATGTGCTTGCCCGCGTCGATGGCACCGAGCGGCTCACCCACCTCGCCATCGCGGTGAGGATCGCCGATGCCGAATACCGGGCGTGGCGCACCCGCGCGCAGCATGCTGCGAGCTCGGGCAGCATGCAGATCGGCTACACCGGCACCCGCGACCAAGCTCCGGTTTTGGTTTCTGTACGGCGTGCAGCCTTGCGGCTGGGCAGGACCGATTTGATCGAAGACTTGGTAGTGCCCTTGCGTCGCCGCTTCGCTGCGGGCTGATCGCGATTCGTGCAGGGACGGCTGGAAGGTGTACCAAATGTGCCGGTTGACGCGCTCTGACCGAACGACGGCTTTTGGGACGGGCTCGTGGTCAGACGAACGACCGGAACTGAGGCGCTTTGCGGACCATTAAGTCTGGAACGGCGCGAACGGCAGCTCTCGACCCATATACGTACATTCG
>JBDSKT010000226.1:0-3273 GCA_039916765.1 Sphingomonas sp. | reverse complement strand
CTGACGACGGTGAATGCTAACCAGGTCGGACATGACGGATCGTTCGCATGATTTTGCCATCTTTGCTTCGGGTGATGCCGAACCATGCGCGTCGACAGGTTTAGCCGATCGGCGGCGTTCAGGCTTCGAACGAGCGCAATCGCTCCGCCGCCGCGTCGAATGCGGTCCACGTCACCTTCGCCAGGCTGCCGCCGACGCTACAGCGCCGAACGCCAAGATCGGCGAGCGTCGATATCGTGTCGTCGTAGCGGTGGACCAGAACGTTCACTGGCTTCGGAGCAACGGCGGCGACCAGCTCCCGTATCGCACCGGGGTCGAGGATCATCGGCGTGTACAGGCAGTCCGCGCCCGCTTGCGCGTAGGCGACGGCGCGGGCGACGCTCTGCGATGCGGTCATCCCCGGCACCCTGAAATTCTCGTTCCGCCCGATCAGCATCACCGACGGATCGACCGCGTCGATCGCTGCCCGTGCTGCGCGCACCCGATCGACGGCATGGTCGAGATCATACAAGTGTTCGCCGGACCAATCCTCGATCGAGATGCCGGCGATTCCGGTGCCTAGTGCGAGCGTGACGTTGGCGGCGACGCCGTCAGGCGTATCGGCAAAGCCATCCTCAAAGTCGGCGTTTACGGGTAAGTCCGTCGCTGCGACCAACGCCGCGAGATGCGCGATCACCGCGTCTCGCGACAGCTCGCCATCCTCCTTGCCGGCGGCCCACGCCGCGCCAGAACTGGTCGAGGCGATCGCCTTGAACCCCAACCGTTGCAGGCGAACGGCGCTGCCCGCGTCCCAGGCGTTGGGCAGAATGAAGAAGCCGCTGTGATGGAGCGCTTGGAACGTGGCGCGCTTTTCCGAAACGGTAGCCATTCGTGCGATCTCCCGTCGTTTGGCATACCAGCTTAGTGCTGCTTGGCGGTCAACGTTTTGGCGCTGGCCGAAGCGTATTGGTCCCAATTCGGCGTCGTCGAGTGGCCCGGCTAGGTTGACGAAGGTGGCCCTGATCCTGCGTGGCCGTTCCTGTTAGGTGGCGAGCTTCACCAACAGGGCAGGACGGTCGACCAGATGATCCGATTTCGCGTTTTACTGCTGCAAGCGGCGATTTTGCTGCCGACCAGCATCACTCCCGCATGGGCGCGGCCGGCCGACGCGGCGGCACCCGCGGTGCGCGACGGCAGCCATGATTTCGATTTCGAGACCGGAAGCTGGCGCGCGCACATTCGCCGGCTGAAGGCACCATTGACCGGATCGGCGACCTGGACCGAATATGACGGATCCTCGATCGTCCGCCCGGTCTGGGGCGGCAAGGCCAATTTGGGTGAGCTCGACGTCGCTGGCGACGCCGGCAGGATCACCGGCCTGAGCCTCCGCTTGTATAATCCGGCGACGGGACAGTGGAACATCAGCTGGGCAAACGCGCACGACGGCAGCTTGACGCAGCCGCTGATCGGCGGCTTCGTCAACGGGCGGGGAGAGTTTCACGATCAGGAGATGCTCGACGGCCGGTCCATCTTCGCGCGATTCATCTTTTCCGGCATCACTGCCAAGACCTTCCGACTCGAGCAGGCGTTTTCCGCCGATGGAGGGAAGAGCTGGGAAACCAACTGGATCGCGACGTTTACCCGATGAAGGATTCAGGAGCGCAACAGGTCACCCAGCCGCTCGATCGCCTCGGCTAATTCGGCGATGCCGGCGGTGCCGAAGCCGACCACCAGACCGTCGCGTGTCGCCGCACCGGCGAAATAGCGGGCAAGGCCATGGATTTCGAGCCCTACCGCCTTGGCGCGGCGAGAAACCGTTTCGAGATCGCGCTCGGCGCTGGAAATCAGCGTGAGATGCATGCCGTGATAGGTGGGAAGCGCGCGAACGTCGCGTGGCAGCGTCGCCGCAACCGCGTCCAGCACGGTGCGCCGGCGCTCGCCATAGACTTGGCGCATCCGCGCGACGTGCCGTGTCAAATGCCCCTGGGCAATGAAGCTCGCGACCCCCAGTTGCAACGGTGACGAGGCATGCCAATCGAGCGCGTTCTTCGCGGCTATCAGGGCATCCAGCGCCCAGCCCGGCGGGATGACGAAACCCAGCCGCAGTGACGGGAGCATGGTTTTGGAAAAAGTACCGACATAGAACACGACGTCCGACGCATCGGCGGTGCGCAGTGCTGTGAGCGGGCTGCCATCGTAACGGAACTCGCCGTCATAATCATCCTCGACGATCACCGCGCCGGTTTCCCGCGCGAAGCGTAGCAGGTCGGCCCGCCTGTCCGGCGATAGCGGCACGCCTAGCGGGAAGTGGTGCGACGGGCAGGTGCAGACGATCTGGACATCCCGTGGGATCAGATCCACCCGGATACCTTCGTCATCGACGGGCACCGGCACGATCGCGGCGCCGGCCGCGGCGAACGGTACGCGCATCGGCGGATAACCCGGATCCTCGATCGCGACGCGGGTCTGTCCCGGTTTGACGAGCGCGCGGGCGATGAGATCGAACGCCTGCTGCGCGCCCGATGTGACGAGGATGTCGCCCGGCTCGCAGGCCACGGCTCTGGTCACTGCGACGTGCCCGGCGATCGCGCCGCGCAAATGAAAATTGCCCTGATTGCCTCGCGGACCGCGAAAGCGCGCCGGGCGGTTCTCCATCCGCCGCAATTGCAAGGTGAACGATTGGCGCAAACGGTCGAAAGGAAAAAGTCGCGAATCGATCACGGCCGGACGCAAGTCGATGACGTGGTCGCCGATTGCCGGTGCCTCGTCCCGGTGCTGCCAATAGCCGATCGCGTCGCTGACAGCATCGCTCTGCCAATAGCTGTTGAGCCGCGGGTCGGTGACGCCCGGCTCTCGCGCCGGGGCGATCGGCCGCAATGCGGTTGGCAGCGGCGCAACATACGTGCCCGATCCGTGACGCGCGATTACCAAGCGCTCGTGCAGCAGCCGCTCATAGACATCGATCGCGGTATTGCGCGACACGCCGAAATGCGCGCCGGCGCTACGTGTCGGCGGCAACCTGGACCCGGCGGCGAGGCGGCCATCGAGGATCGCCGCGTGAAGTTGCCGATAGAGGTGGGTTGCCCCGTCGCGTGCGCCCTTGCGGATCGGTTCCAGGCCGAGTTCGAACAATGGCTCCATTTCCCGTCCTTGGCATAAACGGCGAAGTGGACCGACAGCTTTTTGACGATTGGCCCTCACGCCGTGGCACGGCGCGGGTTAGGGCCGCCGCGTCGGTGACGAACACGGACGTGGGGAGTGACAATGTACAATCGATACGGTCGCGCGGCGGGC
>JBDSKT010000225.1:0-5822 GCA_039916765.1 Sphingomonas sp. | reverse complement strand
AGCCTCGATACCGAGGTGCGACCGCACAACGCCTACGATCTGGCAAAAAAGCTCCGGTCGCTCGGCGCTCCGGTCGAGCTGATCGATTATCCCGGTTTGACTCACGAGAATGTCGCGATGGCGCTGTCCCGGCCGTTCCGCGGCAAGGCGCCGGTGCTGGCGGACAGCGTCCGGTTTATCACGACGGCGCTCGGCTCGCATTGATCGAGCGCATTGCGCGCTGCGCAGCGGCCGTTTAGGTCCTGGCGATGCTGCAAGCCCTTCGCCGTCGTTACCTAGACGTGCTCGCATCGATCTATATCTATAACGAGCATCGCGGCTATACGAGCATCGATCGCGTGCTGGAGGCGGTGCGTGCGCGTTGCCCCGACGACCAGCTGTTCATCGCCGCGATCGAAAAGCATCGCGCCGACGAGCGCAAACATTACGTCATGTTCAAACGCTGGTTCGAACTGCGCGGCAAAATGCCGCTGCGCGTCGATCGCGCGTGCGGTCATATCGATCGGTTCGTCGAGATCGTGTTCGGCACGACGATCGACGATCTCGATACCCAGGCCGTCATCCGCAGCGACGCGCTGTTCGAGCGGCTTTGCCGGGTCATCATGCTGACCGAGATGCGCGGCATGAAGCAGGTCGACGTGTTGCTCAAATCGCCGCTCGTGCGATCGGACCCGGTGATGATGAAGATCTTTCGTATCGTCGAGAAGGACGAGCCGAGCCACTGGCAGCCCTATCAGGACTGGCTTGACCGGACGGGGCGCCCGCAGGCGAAATGGGCCGAGCGGCTGACCGATTTCTGGATTCACCGCGAACTGCTGTTCATCAAACTGCCGCTGGTCTTCCTCAATCCCTGGCTGCCGCGCTTGCGCGAGTGGGCGGATGCCGGCGAGAGCAATATCGCGGCGCGTCCGCTCGCCGCCTGAACCATGCGCGTCCTGCTGACCGGATCGTCGGGCTGGCTGGGCCGCCACGTCGCGCCGTTGCTGCGCGGTAAAGGGCACGACGTCACCGGACTGGATGTCGTGCCCAGCGGCAATACCGACGTGATCGGTAGCGTGGCCGACCGAGCGTTGGTCGATCGCATCTTTGCCCGGCGCGGCATCGACGCCGTGATCCACGCGGGCGCACTGCACAAACCGGACATCGCGCGCTATCCGCAGCAGGCGTTCATCGATGTAAACGTGAGCGGCACGCTCAACCTGCTCGAAGCGGCGGTCGCGCACGGGACGAGCCGGTTCGTCTTCACCTCGACCACCTCGCTGATGATCTCCACCGCCATTCGCGAGGGATCGGGCGACGAGGCGGTGTGGATCGACGAAACCCTGTCCCCGCTGGAGCCGCGCAATATCTACGGCGTGACCAAGCTGGCCGCCGAACAGATGTGCCGCCTCACGCACGCCGAGCATGGCCTGCCGGTCATCGTCCTGCGCACCGCGCGCTTCTTTCCCGAGGATGACGACACGCACCGCGAGCTTTCGGGGCAGAACATGAAGGCCAATGAATTGCTGTATCGCCGCCTGACGGTCGAGGATGCCGCCGCGGCGCATCTTGCGGCGCTGGAGCGGGCGCCAGACGTCGGCTTCGACACGCTGATCGTCTCGGCGCCGACCCCCTTTTCGCGGTCGCAAGCTTCCCGGCTCAAGACGGACGCATCCGCCGTGATCGAGCAATACTTTCCCGATGCGCCAGCACTTTACGGCGAGCGCGGGTGGTCGCTGCCGCGAAGCATCGACCGCGTTTATGATGCCGGCCGCATCGAGCGGGTGCTGAACTGGCGCCCGGCGACCGATTTTTCCGCGCTGCTGACGGCGCTTCGCGAGAACACGCCCCTGCCCTTCGCGCACGATGCCGAATATGTATCGCCGATCGTTTCGGCGGGATTGTCGGTTCGGTAACGCACGAAAATTGCCGAGGGGCGATACGAAAGCGCATGTTTTGCCCGGCGCAAGCTCCCACGGCCAATGGACCCCGCCTCGAAGCGGGATGTCGGGCGCGACCGCATCTTCCTTTGCGTCGGATTCGAGTGGCGTGAGGCTGGTTGCTCGATGTGCCTGGCAACGAACCCCGATAAAGCACCGGCTGGTCGCCGCCGCGCTTCCACATCGAACCAGGATTTCGTAAGGTAACAGTGACCGGGTGCGCACTCATCTTCTTTGGGCGGCGACGGTCACGGGGCGGCTCGCCTATGCGCGAGTTGATGGGAGGGGACGGCCATGAAGCAGGCACTGCTGCTGCTGATTTTCGGCACGATAGCGAGCGGCATCGCCGCGTACAGCGCGACGGGGACAATCTCGCGCGCCGAAGCGCCTCCTGCTGCCGTCAGAAGATGACGCCGCTACTCTAGGCGGCCCGCCGCGCCTGTCCGTGGGGCTCGACAAATACCGACCGCAAACGTGATCATCCCGGTGCAATGGCTCAGGATGGTGATCCGCGCAGAGCTGGGCGGGGGTGTGTTCGAGAGGATCCGCGCCCGGCCTGGCAATGTCCTCGACAATCCAGCGAGGCGTCGCCACTCCGTTTCCGGACCGCTTCGTCCTCACACTCGGCCCCATCCGCCACCATGCCTGATCGAAGGGCTGGACGAGATCGGTCCGACGCTGGCAAGAGATACCGCGATTTCGAAATTCTAGGGGTCGCTCGCCGAGCGGCGGCCACGGATCGCTGGGAGAAGGCACGATGAAGGGCTTGTTGTCGAAAGCGCCAGGCGGACCCGAAACCCTAAGCCTGGAGGATATGCCGGAGCCGGTCGCTGGCGCCGGCCAGGTGGTGGTCGCGGTGAAGGCCTGTTCGATCAACTATCCCGACGTTCTGATCATCGAGGACAAATATCAGTTCAAGCCCCCCCGCCCATTCGCTCCGGGTGGGGAAATTGCCGGCGTGATCGACAGCGTCGGCGAGGGCGTGAGCGACTGGAAACCGGGTGACCGGGTGATCGGCATGGTCGGACATGGCGGACTGGTGGAGAAGGTCGCCGTCGACGCAAGCAAGCTTTACGCCCTGCCCGAGGGCCGCAGCTTCGCGGAAGGGGCGTCGCTGATCCTGACGTACGGCACGACGATCCACGCCCTGCTCGATCGCGGGCGTTTGACCGAAGGCCAGACGCTTCTCGTGCTCGGGGCGGCCGGCGGGGTGGGTCTGGCCGCGATCGAACTCGGCAAGGCCTTCGGCGCGCGCGTCGTCGCGGCGGTATCGACCGACGAGAAAGCCGCCGTCGCCCGCGACGCTGGGGCGGACGAAACGATCGTCTATGCCCGCGCACCGTTTGACCGCGATCAATCCAAAGCGCTCGCCGAACGGTTCAAGGCGGCAGGCGGCAAGGGTGGCTATGACGTGATCTACGATCCGGTCGGCGGCGACTATGCCGAGCCGGCGCTCCGCTCGATCGGTTGGGAGGGACGCTATCTGGTCGTCGGCTTTCCCGCCGGCATCCCCAAGCTGCCGCTCAACCTTACGCTGCTCAAGAGCTGCGATGTGTGCGGCGTGTTCTGGGGCGCTTTCGCCGCGCGCGATCCGCGGGCCAATGCGGCGCATATCGATCATCTTTTCCGGTTGTGGAAAGACGGCAAGATCGCGCCGCGCGTGACCGAGACGTTCGCGCTCGCGCGTGGTGGCGACGCGATCGCCAAGATGGCCTCGCGTGGTGCGATCGGAAAACTGGTGGTCGAGATCGCCACCTGACACCCCTTCCCTATCGCACGCGCGCGCCCTATCTCGGCATGACGGATTGCAGGGAGCGCCCATGACCACTTTCGACGACCGCGAACGCGCGTTCGAGGCAAAGTTCGCTCATGACGAGGATGTCGCGTTCCGCGTGACCGCGCGGCGCAACCGTCTGCTGGGCCATTGGGCAGCGGAACAGATGAAGCTTACGCCAGAGGAAACCGACGCTTACGCCAAGGCCGTGGTGCAAGCGGAGTTCGAGGAAGCCGGCGACGAGGACGTGATCCGCAAACTGCTTGGTGATTTGATCGCTGCCGGGATCGATACCGACGAATCGACCGTGCGCCGCGCACTCGAAGAACTCACCGTCGAGGCGCGCCGACAATTGCTCGAGGCGAAATAGTCGAGATGGCAATGGCGGCAGACGAGATCGAGGCGCTGATCATCGCGGGGATTCCCGGCGCGCAGGTCGAGATTACCGACTTGGCCGGCGACGGCGACCATTACGCGGCGCGCGTGACCAGCGAGAGCTTTCGCGGGCAACCGCGCGTGCGCCAGCATCAGGCGGTGTATGCGGCGCTTGGCGGGCGGATGGGCGGCGCGCTCCACGCGCTCCAGCTCACCACCGCGATACCGATTCAGGAGTGAATGTGATGACCGACGACGCGCACGCGAAGATCGCCGATATCGTGGCGAAGAACGATGTGGTGCTGTTCATGAAGGGCAGTCCGCTATTCCCGCAGTGCGGCTTTTCCAGCCGGGCGGTCTCGATCCTCAATCATCTGAACGTCACGTTCGATAGCGTCGATGTGCTGCAGGACCAGGAGGTCCGCCAAGGCATCAAGCAGTTCTCCGACTGGCCGACGATCCCACAGCTCTATGTGAAGGGCGAATTCGTCGGTGGCTCGGACATCATGATGGAAATGTACGAAAGTGGCGAGTTGGCCGAGCTGTTTAAGGGCTGATCTCGGAAAAGGCCGGGTTGGGGCGGATCGCACGGAGATGACGACCCGCCCCGCTGAAGCGTCTTGCGCTACGGCTTGGCCATGTCTTAGCAGGGCGCGTGCCATTCTGGCCGGACGTCGGAAATCCGCGGGCAGTAATAGTTAACGCGGCGCGCCGTGTCGCGGGCCTTGTAAGTTTTCCCGACAGTGATTGGCCTACTGCGCGCGTCGCGATAGTAAGGCGCCCATGACATCGACACGTACCGGCGGCCGCGTTTTGGTCGATCAGCTCGTCGCGCAAGGCTGCGACCGTATCTTCACCGTCCCCGGCGAGAGCTTCCTCGCGGTGCTGGACGCGCTGCACGACACGCCGAAGATCGATCTGGTGGTATGCCGGCAGGAAGGCGGCGTGGGCTTCATGGCATGCGCCGACGGGGCGCTGACCGGTCGTCCGGGAATTGCCTTCGTCACGCGCGGCCCGGGCGCAACCAACGCGTCGATCGGCGTTCACGTCGCGATGCAGGATTCGCAGCCGATGATCCTGTTCGTCGGCGACGTCGATCGTGCGACGCGAGACCGCGAGGCGTTTCAGGAGATCGACTTCCCGGCAATGTTCGCGCCGATCGCGAAATGGGCCGCCAAGATCGACGACGCGCGGCGCATCCCCGAATATATCGCCCGCGCCTATGCGACGGCGATGAGCGGGCGACCGGGGCCGGTGGTGCTGGCGCTGCCCGAGGATATGCTGCTCGATGCGGTGGAGGCGGTGGACCGGCCGGCCGTATGGCTGGCTCCGCAAACAAATTCAACGATCAACGCAGTCGAGATCGCGGAGGCGGTTGCGCTAGCTAAAAACCCGATCGCGATCGTCGGCGGCGCCGGCTGGTCGGAACATACCGGACGAGCGTTTGCGTCGTTTGCGGAAGCCTGCGGACTGCCGGTTGCCTCCGCCTTTCGCCGGCAGGATGCCATATCGAATGACTGCCCGGTATGGGCTGGCAATCTTGGCTATGGCCCTAACCCGAAGCTCGTCGAACGGATCAAAGTAGCCGACCTACTCTTGGTGATCGGTCCGCGCCTCGGGGAAGCAACGACCGACGGCTATGTACTGATCACGCCCGATCATCCCGGCCAACGGTTGATCCACGTTCATCCCGATCCGGAAGAAATCAACCGCACCTACAAAGCCGACAGCCTTTCGGTATGCGCGGGCGTTCA
>JBDSKT010000224.1:0-7868 GCA_039916765.1 Sphingomonas sp. | reverse complement strand
CCCGAGCAAACGGTGATGATGCCGTTGCCCGCCCCGATCGATCATGATGCCGGGGAAGATGCGCCAGTGTTGGTTCAGGCACCCGAGGTCGCGCCGCCCGAAGAAATCCATGCACCCGACGCGGGGGTGGTCAAACCGAGCGGCGAGGGCGCCGCGCCGTGAACGCGCCGATCGACGAACTCGAAGACAGCCGCGCGCCGCTGCTCGATCACTTGATCGAGCTTCGGAGGCGATTGCTGTTCAGCCTTGCCGCGCTGCTGGTCGCGTTCGCAGCGACATTTTATTTCGCGGAACCCATATTCGGCTTTCTCGTCCACCCACTGCTCGAAGCAGGGCAGAGCAAGTTGATCTACACGCAGCTGTTCGAGGCGTTCTTCGTGCAGCTCAAGGTGGCATTCTTCGCGGCGGCGATGCTTGCGTTTCCCGTAATTGCGAACCAGCTGTGGCAGTTCATCGCGCCGGGGCTGTACCGCAAGGAAAAGCGTGCGTTACTGCCGTTCCTGTTCGCCACGCCGGTGCTCTTCGCGGCGGGCGCAAGCCTCGCTTATTTCGTCGCGATTCCGGCGGCGCTCCATTTCCTGCTCGGTTATCAAGGCAATGTTGGTGGCGTGCAACGCGAGGCGCTGCCATCGGTCGATAACTACCTGTCGTTCGTCATGCAGTTCCTGTTCGGGTTCGGCATCGCTTTTCTCCTGCCGATTCTCCTGATGCTGCTCGAGCGGGCCGGGATCGTGACGCGCAAGCAGTTGGCGGGGGCGCGGCGCTACGCCATCATCGGTTGTTTCGCGGTCGCCCTTGTGCTTGCACCGCCCGACGCGGGATCGATGATCCTGCTCGCGGTGCCGCTATATGCTCTGTACGAACTCGCGTTGATCGCGATCTGGTTTACCGAGCGAAAGCGCGCCAGCGAAATTCCCGCCGACGAGCCGCAACCGTAGAAAAATCCGCCATTCGCAGTGCGAGTGACGGATTTTTGCAATATGCCCAGCCCGAAGACCGGCTTACTATTTAGACTTGTCGGCCGTCTTCGAGACCGTGTCTCCGGCAGAACTGACGTCCTTCCCGACGCCCGAAACCGTGTTGCAGGCGCTGACCAACAGCGCACCGGCTACGAGGATCATGCTTGCGATCTTACGCATAGATTATCTCCATGATGGTTGATGGCGCCTAGGTTCAATGATCGCCACCCAAGTTCGTTCCTCAGATTGACGCAAAGGCGCCGAAACGAAATTGGACCCGGAAACGCTACCGGGGGGGGGAGGGTAGCGGGTCCGGGTCCATGTCTTGGATAGCGAGAGCGGGGGGGCATAAATTCACTATCCGGGGTAATAACGTCGATGCTCGATCCGGGTTCCAGCCGCCGCTTAAAAAAATTGAACCGGCCGAATCAGTCCTGCCCGGTGACCGAAATCGCGATTTCATAGGCGCCGACCAAGGGGTCCAGATAGAGTTTGGCGCGCAGCTGCCGCGATAATCCTTCGACTACCCGACCATAACGTTCGGCTATGATCATGCGCATTTCATCTCCCTCAACCAGTGCGGGAGAGTTGACGCGTAATATTGCTTGGTCGGAAGTCTCAGCCGGTTTCAACGAGATACGAATTTGCGCTGCCGGGTTCAGTGTCATCGCCAGCTCGACCAGCTCCGTGATCAGGAATGTCACCGCGGTGGCGATATCCTGGGTGACGAGAAACGGATCGATGTCGATCGCGATCGAAAGATGGCTCGATGTGTCCGGAGCGGTCGCGCGAATGTTCGACGCCAGCTCGCCGATCACCGAGCGCAGGCTGAGTCCGCGGTGCTCCTCGAGCTCGGCATAATGATTGCGGTGGACGACCGCGAGCGCATCGACCCGGCGCTGAATCGACGAATAAGCATCGGTCGCCTCCTGGCTCTTGGCGCCGCGTGCGTGAAAGTTGATCAGGCTCGAAATAACCTGGAGGTTGTTTTTTACGCGGTGGTGAACCTCGCGGGTAAGTTTGGTCTGACGCACCAAGCCCTCCGCAAGCCCCGCTTCGTGCGCCGCGACGGTGCGGCTCAAGGCACGAAAGGTCTCGCCAAGGTCGCGAATTTCCTGTGCGGGCATCGCGCGCGTTGGGCCGGTGTCGATTTCTTCGCCGGGGGTGAAAGCGGCCACGCTTCGCCGCAGGCGCTGCAGTGGGCGGATCAATAGCCAATCGACCACCAGCCAGCCGAACACCGCCGCCGCCAGCCAGATCAATAACGGCAGGAGCATCGCCAACAGCACTGGCGATGTAATCACGGCATGACGCACGCTCATCTCGAGCTGCAAATTGTCAATACCCAGCGCCACGCTTTGCCGTGCCCGCTGCTCGATCGCCCCGGCCGTCGGCGCCTCGGTAAGGGTCAGCCGTTCGTCACCGACGATCTCGGTGCCGTGCGCCAGCGCTAGGCTACTTGGGTTTGATGTCGTCTCGAGAAAGGCGGCGGGAAAAAAGGCGGCGGCGATATCGCCCTGCCGATTGCCCGACGTCACCAACGTTACGCCGCGTCCGGGAATGACCCGCGCCGTGATACTTTGGCCGGGCACGATGGACGACGGGAGCAGCGACGCGGGAAGCGCAGCACCACATAGCAACCGGTGCCGCGTATCAAACAAGGCAAAGCGCGTCCCGCGTGCCGCCTGCTGCGCGAATACGCCCTGTGCGCGCGCACAGCTCGGGGCGTCGCCGGCATCGGCTTCGAGCGCGGCGAGCGTTGCACGCAAGGCAGTCATATCCCCGATCAACTCGTTGCCGAGTTTGCGCCCGCTTTCGTTGATCGCGATCCGAAGCTGCGCGCTGGCGATTTCGTCGGCGGTTCGGGTCGTGCCCAATGAAGCGAAGAAAGCGACGATGGCCAGTGGAGACAGGGCGAGAATGAGAATCACGAATGTTTTCGCGCCAGTCGAAAGGCGCGTTATCGCGGGCGCGCTGAACGGCCGGCTTTCTTTCGGGGGCGAGATTTCATTCAAGGCACGGATGCCGCACGAAAGGGTCAGTCGAGCTTGCCAAGAAGATCGAGGAGGTCAGCCGGAATCGCTTCGTCCACCGTGCGTTGATAGACCGTGCGCAGCGCAGCCCCCATGTCACGATCTTTGGTTTGAGTCTTGGCGGCACGCGTTGCCGATGAAGCGGAACGTTCCGCCGCTGGCTTTTTCGAAGACCCTTCGCCCGACTCCAAAACCGTCCCCCGATCATCGTCCGGCATGCCGGTTGCTTTGAATAATGCGGCCCAGACGCTGGACCGTTACGCTGCGCATACAATTGCTGACAGGCTGGTGAAACCAAATAACGCTTCGATTGTTCCAGCTTAGCGCGAAAAAATCGGGGGGTTCCGCATCGTCCGGCGAAACGCGTTGCATTGGCGTGGCACCCCTTCCACAAGGGCCGCGCTTTTTACGTTCAGGAGACCCCAACGGTCATGTCGCTCGGACAACAGCTTGCCCCCCATCTTCCCTTTCTCCGCCGCTATGGACGCGCTCTAACGGGCAGCCAGTCGCAAGGCGACAAATATGTTCGCGCGACGCTCGAAGCGATCGTCGCCGCACCTGAAGAATTTCCCAGGGACGTCGATCCGCGACTTGGGCTGTATCGCATGTTTCAGGGGATCTGGGGCTCGACGAATTATGACGAGACGCCGGAAAACGCAGGGGCCGATGCCGATGATGGCAACGAGTCGATCGCCCGTGCGCGGCTGTCGCGCATCACGCCCGTCTCGCGCCAGGCCTTGCTGCTGACCGCGATGGAGGGCTTCACGCCGGAGGACACCGCGTATCTGATCGAGGTCGAACCATCCGAGGTCGATGCGATGGTCGCCGAGGCGCTGGCTGAGATCGACAAGCAAACGCGTAGCCGCGTCATGATCATCGAGGATGAACCGATCATCGCGATGGATATCGAGACCATCGTGCGCGATCTCGGACATGAGGTTACGGGCGTCGCGGTAACGCGTGACGAGGCGGTTGCATTGGCGATGGAAGACAGGCCCGGCCTGGTGCTGGCCGACATCCAGCTTGCTGACGACAGTTCGGGAATCGACGCGGTGAAGGACATACTCGCCGAATTCAGCGTGCCGGTGATTTTCATCACAGCCTTCCCCGAACGACTGCTCACCGGGGAGCGGCCCGAACCGACGTTTCTGATCACCAAGCCATTCCAGCGATCGACCGTGAAAGCGGCGATCAGCCAGGCGTTGTTTTTTGATCAGGCGACCGTACCGACCAGCTAAGGGAGCGCGAAAGTTCCAAACGATACGGACCCAAAACGGTCCTTGGGGGTTGAGCGGGTATGTCTGAACCGGAAACGCAAGCGCATGTGTCCAGCGAGCAAGCGCGCGCTGGCGCAACGCCTCATGTGACCCGCTATATTCTCGGGATTTCTCTCTTGCTGGTCATCATCGTGTTAGCCGTGATGTATTTCCACGGGGCGGGATGACGGCGCGACGGAGCGGTACAAGTCAGCGGGGATGAATTCGAACTCACACGTCCCCATTTCGCGGATCCACGGGTACGAAACGGATATTCATGACTGAAGCGCGCGAGCACGACGACGATCAGGACGACGTGGCGCCGGTAGAACACGTCGCATTGTCGGATGCTGACTTCAAGCAGGAGCTTGCTGTCGTCATTCCGCATTTGCGGGCGTTTGGGCGGTCGCTGTCCGGCAATCGCGATCTGGCCGACGATCTCGTCCAAGAAACGCTGATGAAGGCCTGGGCGGCGCGTCAGCGTTTCCAGGCGGGCACTAACATGCGCGCCTGGACCTTCATCATCCTGCGCAACCTCTATTTATCGCAAATGCGCCGCGCGCGGTTCAAGGGCGAGTGGGACGATCTGGTTGCGGATCGCATCCTGGCGGCGCCTGCGAGCCAGGATAGGCACGTCGAGCTCGGCGATATGCAACGCGCATTGTTGCATCTGCCCCAGCCCCAGCGCGAGGCGCTAATCCTGGTCGGCGCGGGCGGCTTCGCTTATGAAGAAGCAGCCGAAATTTGCGGCGTTGCCGTCGGTACGATCAAGAGCCGTGTCGCGCGGGGCCGCGTCGCGTTGGAAACGGTGATGAGCGACAACTCGCTGCCATCGCGCCGGACGCATAGTAACGAGCCGGGCATGAGCGCGTTGGATACGATCATGGGTGAGGTTGACGACCTGAGCCGCAATCGCGACGACACGCCCAAGTAAGAGCGGTATGTGGCTAGCGGGGGCCTATGTCCCGCGCGTCCAGCCGCGCTAACAGTCGTCGCATATCCGCCGGTAACTCGTCCACGATCCCATATGCGGCGCGGAAGGCACCACTGATCGCGTCGGCTTGACGTGGCCGCTTGACGAGGGTCTCGTTCTGGATCGCACCGCAGGGACCGGTATAAGACATGCCGATAGAACGGTCCGGGGCGGTATTTGTTTCTTGCCAGACGCCGCCGCCAAGGCAGAAGGCCGTGCAATGCCGATGCATCTTTCCACGCCGGACTTCCGCGCCGCGATCGCTCGGGCAGAGGCCGAATCGCCGTTCCTGCGGATGTTGCTTGGGCTTGAGCCGATGCTTGCAGCGCAGCTGGCGGATGGACAAACTCGGCTGGACTATGCCGCGCATGACGACGATCTGCCTGTAGCGCGACGATTGCGGCTCGAGCGCCGTCGGCTCGCGTTGGGCATCGCAATCGGTGATTTGGCCGGCGCTCTCGACCTAACGGCGGTCACACATGCGCTGACGGAGTTTGCCGACCGCTCGTTGAATGCGGCGATCACAGCCGCGATTGCCGAGCGTACGCCTGGTGCAGAACCACGCGGTTTCACGGCAATCGCGCTGGGTAAACAGGGTAGCCGTGAGCTTAATTACTCGTCCGACATCGATCCAATCTTGCTGTTCGATCCTGCAACGCTCCCATGTCGCCCGCGCGAGGAAGCCGAGGATGCCGCGGTCCGGATCGCCCGCCGCGTGATTGATCTGCTCCAGACACGCGACGGCGACGGTTATGTGCTGCGCGTCGATCTGCGGTTACGCCCTTCGCCCGAGGTGACTCCGATCGCGTTGCCGATCAATGCGGCGATTTCCTATTACGAATCGCTCGCGCTTCCGTGGGAGCGCGCGGCATTCATCCGCGCGCGCGCCGCGGCGGGAGATATCGCGTTGGGGCAGCGGTTTCTCGACTCGATCAACCCGTTCGTCTGGCGCGGTGCGCTCGATTTCGGCGCGATCGAGGAAATCCGCGGCATTTCACGCCGTATCCGCGATCATCACGCCCAAGGACAGTCGTTCGGCCCGGGTTTCGACCTCAAACGCGGGCGTGGTGGCATCCGCGAGGTCGAGTTTTTCGCGCAAATTCACCAATTGATCCATGGCGGACGCAATGCGGCGCTGCGAGCGCCAGCGACGCGCGATGCGCTGAAGCAATTGGCTGACGCGGGTTGGATCGCGGCGGAAGATGCTACAGCGCTAACTCAGGCCTATACGTTGCTGCGGACGATCGAACATCGCGTGCAGATGGTCGAGGACCGTCAGACTCACCACTTGCCAATCGGCGAGGCGCTGGACAGCGTTGCGAGGCTTCATGGCATGGCGAACGGAGCAGCGCTGCTAGAGTCATTGCGGCCATCCGTCGATGCAACAGGTACGATCTACGATTCGCTCGATTCCGAGGAGGACGACCGCCTGTCGTCCGATCGCGGAAATCTGATCCCGCAACTCGCTCTGGCCGGTTTTGGCGATCCAGAAATCGCCGCGGAATTGATCGAGCGCTGGCGCGGCGGCACCTATCCGGCGCTGCGAAGCCCGGCGGCGCGCACCGCGCTCGAGGCGGTGCTTGGCGGACTTGTCGAGGCGCTGGGCGCTGCGCCCGACCCACGCGCGGCTATCGTGCGGCTCGACGTGATCCTGACCAGACTATCGAGCGCAGTTAATTTTTTTCGCTTGCTGGAAGCGCGCCCGGCACTGGCGCGGTTGCTTGGGATGATCCTGAGCCACACTCCGACGCTGGCCGACGCATTGGGGCGGCGGCCCGAATTGTTCGATGGACTCGTCGATGCGAGCGCGCTCGATCCAGTTGGGCCAGTCGAGGCGTTGAGTTGTGAGATGATGATCGCCGCGGGCGACTACCAGCAGCAGCTCGATCATGTCCGTCGGATCGTCGGGGAAAAGCGGTTCGCGCTTGGAACGCAGATTATTGCCAGCGTGAGCGATCCACTCGCTGTTTCTGCCGGCTATGCGCGCGTCGCCGAGGCAGCGATCAATGTCCTCGCGGGAGCGACCGCCGCGATATTCGCCAAGGCGCACGGGCATGTACCGGAGAGCGAGCTTGTCATTCTGGCGCTCGGAAGACTTGGCGGTGGCGCGCTGACCCACGCGTCGGATCTTGATCTGATTTACCTGTTCACCGGCGATTACATGGCCGAATCAGACGGTGCGAAGCCGCTGGGGGCGGTGATGTATTACAACCGGCTGGCGCAGCGCGTCAGCGCAGCGTTGTCAGTGGCGACAGCGTCTGGCCCGCTATACGAGATCGACGCCCGGTTGCGCCCCTCTGGCGCGCAAGGGCCGCTAAGCGTCTCGCTCGATGGATTCGCGCGCTATCAGCGTGAAAGCGCCTGGACCTGGGAGCACATGGCGTTGACCCGTGCTCGCCCGATCTTCGGCTCGCCTGCCGCTCGCTCGGCAACGGCCGACGTGATCGACGGGGTGCTGCGCGGTGATCGACCGACGCGCAACGTGGCGGCGGATGCCTTCGCCATGCGGGGCGAGATGGCGGTGAACAAGCCACCCGCTGGGCCGCTCGACGCAAAACTGCTGCCCGGCGGACTCGTTGATCTCGAGTTCGCGGTGCACACTACGCAACTTGTCAACCGCGCGGGGTTCGATGCCGATCTCGCCCGC
>JBDSKT010000223.1:0-11771 GCA_039916765.1 Sphingomonas sp. | reverse complement strand
ACATGGCGGCCGTTTTTGGTCTTTAACCTTGGGGACGCCTTCATTACGGTGGGGGTGCTCGTGCTGCTGGTCCGCGCGCTGCTCGTGCGGGAAAAGCCCCGTGCTTCTGTGGAGAATACCCATGCGTAAGGTGTTGCCGATCGCCGCCGGCTTGAGTGCCGTCGTCCTGCTCGCTGGTTGCGGGCACCGCGGCTACGGCCGTAGCGGGCCGGACGAATTTGCCGTGGCGCGTCAGGCGCCGCTGGTGATTCCGCCTGATTTCTCGCTTGTCCCGCCGGCGCCAGGCGCGGCGCGCGCCAACGATACCAATTTGCAGGCGCAGGCGCTCGATGCGCTGTTCGGCGGCCCGGCGCAGCGCAGCGGTGGGGAACGCGCGGTGCTTAGCGAGGCGGGCGACGCCAGTGCTGATGCCGGCATCCGCTCGAGCGTGGGCGATCCAAAAACCAACGTCGTCGATAAGGGCCAGACGACGCGCGATGTCATCGCGGCACCCGAGGGCGACGGCCAGACTGCACGCGCGGCAACTACCGGGAAATAACCCGCCTCGTCTGCGGTGGAACTGGGGAGCCCGCCAACGGCTCCCCATTTCATATTAAAATGCGACGCCGATCGAGCCGAGCACACCACCCTTCGAGACGTTCTTGCCGGTCAGCGACAGGAAGTGCGCGTCGGTATCGACATAGTTGAGTCCGATCGTGAGGACCTTGTAAGTGTAGGCCACGCCCGCGCCCCAATCAGTATAGCCCTTCCTGCCCGCTGAGTCGGTGGCGAGCCAGCTCGGGCCGAATGTGTGGCCGATATGCGCGCTGACGGCGAGCGGCGTTTGCGGGATCGACGCGGTCAAATCCCCGGCGAGATAAAAATTGTCGTGCTTGACGACCGGGCCCGCCAAGCCCTGATCGAGCGCCAGTGCCTTTTGCTTCGGCGCGTAATTTGCCGTGATCTTGGCGGTCAACGGGCCGAGGGTATGCGCGATATCGACATAGGGCTCGATGAAATCGGATTTCGACATGTCTCCGGCGAGCTTGGTGTGCGGATAGACGTAATAAAGCGCACCGATGTCGAACGTGGTGCCGCCGAGGGTCTTCTTGTAGCCGGCGATCAAATCGATTTCCTGGTGCGCACGCGTATCGGCGATCACATAGCCATCCACCGACGAACCCCATACCGAGACGTAAAATCCAGACTCGTGCGTGATCGTGATGCTGCCCTGGACAGCGGGCGACTTGTCGGTCTGCGAAATGCCGCGAAAACGGTAATCGCTGATCAGCGTCGCGGTGCCGTTAATGGTGACCGCTGGCGGCGGCGCAGTATCGTCGGCGAAGGCCGGCGTGGACGTGACGGTGAGCAACAGCGCACCGAGGAACGAAGTATAAAGGCGCATCGGTTTCCCTTTCGAATGGAAATGCGACGTCCCCGCCTGTACGCGCCGGATTTCGCGTCTGTGACAAAGCTCAAAGCTCCGCGCGCTCTTTTCCAGCAACGATCGCACAATGCCGCTTATTGCTGCACTGCACAACAATATTCTGCATTATCTGCCGACGGATGGCGATCCTGCGGGTCCACCAGGCTCAGTCGCCAAATCCAGTATCGTTGGTTTGCAGGTGCACGACTCGCTGGGGATAGGGCACTTCGATGCCGTGCTCCTTGAACAACCACCATAGCCGGTTGAGCACGTCGGACCGGACGTTGCCGACGCCGCTCTCGGGATCGCTGATCCACACGAGGATTTCGTGCTCGACGGCATTATCGCCGAACGCGCTGAGCCAAACATTCGGCTTGGGGGACTTCAAGACGCGCGGGCTTTCGTTCGCCGCTCGCAGCATCAGCTCCTGCGCAAGCCTGAGATCGCAAGCATAGCCGACTCCAACCGCTACGCGGACGCGAACGTTGCGGTCGGTATATGACCAGTTCTCGACTTCCTGCGTCATCAGGTTTTCGTTCGGGATGAGGTGTTCCTTGCCGTCTCGGGTAATGACCGAGACCGCGCGGACGCCGATGCGGTTGACCCGTCCGACATCCTTCTGTCCGACAACGATCACGTCGCCAGGCTTGATCGAGCGATCCATCAGCAGAATGATTCCGGCGATCAGGTTGCCGACGGTTTTCTGCAAACCGAAACCCACCGCAAGGCCGAGCGCGCCGGAGAACACCGCGAACGTGGTCAGGTCAATGTCGAGAAGATCCACGCCGAGAAAGAAGGCAAGTACGATCACCGCGATCGCGGCAAGCTTTTGCGCCAGCAGCTTTTGCGTCGCGTCGAGCCCGTTGGTGCCCGAAATCCAGTGTGCGAGCATTCGGTTGGTGAGCCGCACCGCCGCGAACAACGCGACCGAGACGATCAATACGGTGACCAGCGAAAGCAGCGAGAAGCGGCGGCGCCCGACGTCGAACCCGACACGCTCGAGCGTGGCGGTGATGGGGTGCAGCCCGCCGACCGCATGGCTGAACAGCGCGACAAACAGGATCAGACCGACCGGCCAGGCGATCCACCGTGCGATGCCAACGCCGCGCAGTACCTGAAAAGCGGCCAGTGCCGTCGAGGCGCCGAGTGCGAAGCCAATGAGGAGTGCCGCGAGCGGAGGCCAATCGTACGCGTTGCTCGGGATCGCAAGCAGGAGCGCCGCGGTGAAGTGGCGGATGATGACCGGAACGCGGCTGCCGATCCCCTCGGCGCGCTGACCAGCGCGTTTCCACGCGGTCGTCGCGAGCGGCCCCAGCGTGCGCTGCGCGAAAACCCCCAATGCGAGGCAGGCGAGCACCAGCGCGCCCGCGATGATGGCGTGGATGCGGTGGACCTGCGGCAGCGTCGCCAGACCGAGGCCTTGCAGCCAATCGGCCGTTTCCCTCACAATGCCGCCTGGAAACGGGCAAGGCCGGCGGCAAGATCGGCGATCAGATCGTCGGCGTCTTCAAGGCCGATCTGAAGCCGGACGAGCGGGCCAGGATCATCGCGACTGGTGGCGCTCCGGTGGCGCTGCGGATCGATCGGCACGGCGAGGCTCTCGAACCCGCCCCAGCTGTAGCCGATACCGAACAATTCGAGCTTGTCGATCAACGCCGATCGCGCCGCCTCTCCTCCGCCGCGCAACCCGAACGAAAAAAGGCCCGACGACCCCTTGAAATCGCGCATGAACACGTCGTGCCCCGGACAATCGGGAAGGGCAGGGTGGAACACGTGCGCGACGTGTGGCTGATCCTTCAGCCAGCGCGCGATCCTGAGCGCGCTCTCCTCATGCCGTTTCAGTCGTAGCGGCATCGTCCGCAATCCGCGACTGCCGAGCCAGCAATCGTCTGGACTGGCGATCTGGCCAAGCTGGAAGCTGGTGTCGCGCAACCTGGCGAAATGCCCGGGTGCGGCGGTGACGGATCCGAGCATCGCATCCGAATGGCCGACGACATATTTGGTGCAGGCGAGAATGCTGAGATCGACGCCACGTTCGATCGCTGGAAAGAGCAGAGGCGTCGCCCACGTATTGTCGAGCAGGGTCGTCACGCCGCGCGCCTTCGCGGCGGCGACGATCGCGGGCACATCCTGCACCTCGAAGGTCAGGCTACCCGGGCTTTCGAGGAAGATCGCGCGGGTTTTCTCGCCGATGAGTTCGGCGATGCCCGCTCCGATCAGCGGATCGTAAAAGCGCGTCGCGATGCCGAACCGCTTGAGCAGCCCGTTCGCCATGGACCGCGTCGGATCATAGGCGCTGTCGACCAGCAGCAATTCGTCGCCGGGGGACAGCACCGACAGCAATGCCGCCGCGATCGCCGCAACGCCCGACGGATAGAGGAAGGTGCCTTCCGCGCCGGGTTCGAGCTCGGTCAGCGCGTCGGCGAGACTCCACTGGGTCGGCGTCCCACGGCGGCCGTAGAAGAGCCGATGATGCGTGTCGCCGGCTCGCTCGCGCATGTCGGCGACCGAGTCGTACAGGATGGTCGATGCGCGCCACACCGGCGTGTTGACAACGCCGGCGGTCCATTCGGGGCGCCGCCCGGCGGACACGGCGCGCGTGGCATCGCCGCGGAACGTCTTTTCTTCGCTCATGCCGGGCCGCTCGCCTTGGGGGTGGAAGGGTCGCCGCCCCATTCGGACCAGCTGCCATCATACACCGCCGCCTCCACGCCAATCAGGTGCGCGGCGAAAGCCAGTACCGATGCCGTGATCCCCGATCCACAGGTCATCGTGACGGGCTTGGTGGGGATGAGGCCGGATTTGGTGAAGGCGGTGCGTAGTTCGTTCGGATGTTTGTACGTACCGTCGGCGTTCAGGAGTTGCCCGTAGGGCAGGTTTCTGGACCCCGGAATATGGCCGGCGGCCGTGCCGGGGCGCGGATCGGCCTCGGCGCCGGTGAACCGCGCCGCGCCGCGAGCGTCGAGGACCTGTTCGGCATTGGTCTCCAGATTGGCAAGCATCTGGTCGCGCGTACGTAAACGGGACGGATCGGGAGCCAGCGTGAAATGCCGTTCGCGCGGTGTCTGCTCGCCGCTCGCGACGGCTCGCCCCTCCGCGCGCCATTTGCCCAGGCCGCCATCGAGGATCGCGACACGCTTGACCCCGAACGCCTGAAACAGCCACCACGCCCGCGCGGCGGTATGGTGGGGCGCGTTGTCGTAGAGCACGACTCGAACGCCGTCTCCGATGCCCAGGCGCTGCATCCGGCTCGCGAATTGCTCGGGCCGGGGGAAGGTGGCGGGCAGGCTGCTGGTCTTGTCGGCGAGCCCGGCGAGATCGAGGAAGACCGCGCCCGGAATATGCGCCGCGGCGAATTCCGCCACAGCGTCACGCGGCGGCTCGCCGGGAAGCGAGGTGAAATACGTCGCGTCCACGATGCACAAATCGGGCGCGCCAAGCTGCGCGGCAAGCCATTCGGTCGTGACGAGCGAATCCATGACGCCCTCTCTATGGCCAGCCTCGCGCCGTGACCAGCATGGCCGCGTTCACTTTTGCCGGCGCAGTCGCTAGATGGGCGCCATGACCCCCAAACACCTAGGCCAAGCGAGCGCCCAGCCGGCATCCCCGCACGAGGCGGTGCTCGACTATGTGCCAAATCCGCGTCCCGGGCGGCCATATCTGGTGCGCTTCACCGCGCCCGAATTCACCTCGCTCTGCCCGGTCACGGCACAGCCCGATTTCGCGCATCTGGTGATCGATTATGCGCCGCGGGCGAGCATCGTCGAATCCAAATCGCTGAAACTGTTCCTCACCAGCTTTCGCAACCACCAGGCGTTTCACGAAGATTGCACCGTGGGCATCGGCGAGCGGCTGACCGCGGAGATGGAGCCGCACTGGCTTCGAATCGGCGGCTATTGGTATCCGCGCGGGGGCATTCCGATCGACGTATTCTGGCAGTCAGGCGCCCCACCCGAAGGCCTTTGGCTGCCGCCACAAGACGTTCCCGGATATCGCGGCCGAGGCTGAACATTGCGGCATTACGCCGCACCATTGATCCGGATCAGCTACTTTCCTTTGTTGCATTGCAGCAATGGCGCAACCATATCTCAGCTTGACCGTTCCACCGAGGCGTTCCGGGAGCACGTGACCACATTTTACGCTGGGAAATTCGCCGATGGCGCCGCCGACCGATATTATGAAGCCGATCAATCACATCGCCTTGGTAGGCAATTTCCTGCCCCGGAAATGCGGCCTTGCAACATATACGACGGACACCTTCACCGCGTTGCGCGCCCGTTTCCCGGATTTGCAGGTCGATGTTTATGCGATGGACGATCATCCCGGCCGATACGCCTATCCACCGGAGGTGACGCGCAGCATTTCCGAGCAGGATCGGCTCGCCTATCTCGACGCGGCACGCGCGATCGAGGCGAGCGGTGCCCAAGCGCTGTGGCTCCAGCACGAATACGGCATTTATGGTGGCCCTGCCGGGGAGTACATCCTCGGGCTGCTCGACCGCATTTCGATGCCCGTCATCGTCACGCTGCACACGATTTTGGAAAATCCCGATGCCGACCAGCGCCGGGTGATGGAGGCGTTGCTGCGTCGCGCGTCGAAGGTGATCGTGATGGCCGAACGCGGCCGCGAGATTCTCGACCGGGTTTATGCCGCCAATCCCAAAACCATCCTGGCCATACCGCACGGCGTGCCGGATCGGACCTTCGTCGATCCCGATACCTTGAAGCCTCGCTTCGGCTGGGAAGGGCGCCAGATCCTCCTCACCTTCGGGCTGCTCTCACCGGGCAAGGGCATCGAGACGATGATCGACGCATTGCCGGCGATCGTCGCCGACAATCCCGCGGCGCATTATGTCGTGCTGGGCGCGACCCATCCCAATCTCGTCGCGCGCGAAGGTGAGGCGTATCGCGACCGGTTGAAGGCGCAGGCGAACGCCCTTGGCGTCGCGGACCATATCGAGTTTATCGATGCCTTTCTCGAACATGGCGAGCTGATCGAGTATCTCCAGGCCGCCAACATTTACGTCACGCCCTATAACAATCCCGCGCAGATCACTTCCGGCACGCTCAGCTATGCCGTCGGTGTGGGCAAGGCGGTGGTATCCACGCCGTATGTCCACGCAACCGAGATCCTTGGCGATGGGCACGGCGTGCTGGTCGATTTCGGGGACAGCGCCGCCTTTGCTCGCGAGATCAATAATTTGTTGAGCAGCGAGCGTAACCGGGTGGCATTGTCCAGGCGCGCATATGCGCGTGGCCGGACGATGATCTGGCCGGTACTGGCGGAAACCGCGATGCGCGAGATCAGCGCGATGACGCGGGCTCGCCCGCAACGTCTCCCGGCGGTGAAGCGTCTGGTGCCGTTGAAGCCCGATATCGCCGCGGTCGAGCGGATGAGCGATGCGACCGGCATGTTGCAACATGCAATTCTGTCGGTGCCCGACCGTCGCCACGGCTATTGCATCGACGACAACGTCCGCGCGCTGATGTTGATGACGGCGATCGACGACCTTGACGAAGAGGTCCGCGACAAATGGACCACGGTCTATGCCGCATTCGTCCAATATGCGTGGAACCCCGATCACCGCCGCTTTCGCAACTTCATGAATTTCGATCGCACCTGGTGCGAGGAAAAGGGTTCGGAGGACTCGAACGGGCGTACCCTCTGGGCGCTGGGCGTCACCGCCAAGCGAGCGACGGCGGCGAAGCACCGCGATTGGGCATTGCGCTTGTTCGACGAGACGGCGAGCTTAGCATTCGATCTCAACAGCCCGCGCGCGCAGGCTTTTGCCATGCTCGGCGCGGCGGCCATGCTCGGCGCGCATCCGGGGCATACGCTGTCCCGCCAGATTCTCGAGCGTTTCTCGCGCGATCTGATGGCCTTGCTCGAAGATGCGCGACGCCCGGAATGGGAATGGTTCGAAATCGTGCTGGCATATGACAATGCGCGCCTGCCCGAGGCGCTGATCCGCGCCGGCATGATGCTTGATCGGCCCGACATGCTCGCCTGCGGCGTTTCCACGCTCGACTGGATCACGCGCCAGCAGACGTCGCCGGAAGGGCGCTTCCGCGCGATCGGCACCGAAAGCTTCGGGCGTCCTTATGCCGATCCACTGCCTTTCGATCAGCAACCGCTCGAGGCGCAGGCGACGATCGATGCGTGCGCCGCGGCGTTCAAGGCGACGGGTGACGAACGCTGGATCGACGAGGCGAACCGCGCATACCGCTGGTATCTCGGCCAGAACGATCTCGATCTGCCGCTCGCCACGGCGCAGGATGGCGGCTGCTTCGACGGGCTGATGCCCACCGGACTGAACCGGAATCAGGGCGCCGAGTCGATTTTGGCGCTGCAATTGGCCTCCGTTGCCATTTCGGGGCTTTCAAAGCGGAGCGAAAGCGTGGCAGGACCCGAGCGCGCCGTCGCCTAGCCTCGCTGGGGACGCCGCGTAACGGCGTTACCAAGCGAGGCCTGCGCGTTGATTGACCTGTACCAGCATCGCTTGCGCCTGCACGCGGACCCGTCGCGCGTGGTCGTGCGGCCGTTTCATCTGGCCTGGGCAGGAAACGGCGGCGACCGCACTGAACGGCTCGTCAACGGGGTGCTGGCGATGAGCAGCGCCGACACGCACGCCCAGCTTGAGACGGTGCTCAAGGATTTCGAGGCACGGCACTGGCAGACGCGGCGCGTCTTCATGACCCGGTATGACGAGATCGAGGAGATGCTCGGTCTTAACGGGAGCGAGATCGGCGACGAGAAGCGCCAGTTGATCGGCGCGTATTTCTGCCACGAATACAGCTATGCCGCCGCCGCGCTGATGAACCCGAGCGCGGTGCCGCATTTCGACCAGTCGGGCATGCCCAAGGGATCGATGCGCATCCTGATGTCGCTGCGCGCGGTGGGCGAAGGACATATCTCCTCGGTGGCGTTCCGCGAGGGGATCATCACCACGAAGAAGGAGTTGAAGCTTGCCCCCGAGCCACCCTTCGCCACGGCGACCGACGTGGTCGGCGCCGACGAGGAGGAACTGCCCGAGGGGCCAGTGACGGTCTATCGCCACCGCGATTCGACCTTGTCGGGCACGGTGATCTTCCCGATCACCAAGGCGCAGTCCAAAGGACTCGAGGATTTGCGCCTCGTCCGCTTCGTCCATGACGACGGGTCGGCCGAATGGCTCGGCACCTACACCGCCTATGACGGATCGCAGATCCGGTCGGAACTGATGCGCACGCGCGATTTCCGCGCGTTCGACCTCGTCCCGCTGAGCGGCCCGGCGGCGCGCAACAAGGGCATGGCGCTGTTCCCGCGCAAGATAAACGGCAAATATATGATGATCGGTCGGCAGGACGGGGAGAATATCTACCTGCTCCAGTCGGATACGCTGACCCATTGGGACGAGGGTCGCAAGCTCATCACGCCGCATTATCCTTGGGAATTGGTGCAGATGGGCAATTGCGGATCGCCGATCGAAACCGATGCCGGTTGGCTGATGCTGACCCACGGCGTCGGGGCGATGCGCAAATATTCAATCGGCGCGGCGTTGCTCGACAAGGACGACCCTTCGAAGGTCATCGGCCGCACGCGCGAACCGGTGCTCGCCGCGGCGGACCAGGATCGCGAGGGATATGTGCCCAACGTCGTCTATACCTGCGGCGCGATCCGCCACGGCAACGTGTTGTTCGTACCCTACGGCGTGGCGGACAGCTCGGTGGCGTTCGCCTTTATCGATATCAAGGAACTGATCGCGACGATGGCATGATGGAGCGCCGAGCGTAGCGATAGAGGATCGCGACCAGCACCAGAAACAATACCGTCCCGCCGATCAGCGCTTCGGTTTCGAACCCCTTCCCGATCAACGCCAGCGGCGCGTCGCTGCCGCTGAGCCAGACGGTCAGCGCGAACACGACGCCCCACAGGCTTTCGCCCACGATCATGCCCGTCGCGGTCAGCGTTCCCATCCGTTCGGCGACGTCCGGATTCGCGCTGTTCTTCGCCCAGCGATCGTAGAACCAGCCGACGACGGCTCCGAGCACGGTGGGCAGGATCACCGCCATCGGGAGATAGATGCCGAGCGCGACACCGAGCGGCGGCAGGCGCAACAGCTTGAGCATGCCCATCACCTCGTCGAGGATGATCAGCGCGACGCCGGCCATCGCGCCATAAGCGAGCATGGTCCAGTTGGCATCGCCCGACAGCACGCCTTTCGCGAGCGCCGAGATCAACCCGGCCTGGGGCGCGGCGAGCGCATTCGGACCTGCGCCCGGTGCGCCGACAAAGCCGAGCCCACTGTTGAGCACGTTGAGCACCGGGGGAATGATGAGCGAACCGAATATCACGCCGATGACCAACGCGACCTGCTGCTTCCACGGCGTCGCGCCGACCAGCTGGCCGGTCTTCAGGTCCTGAAGATTGTCGTTCGCGATCGTCGCGACGCCGAAAACGATGCCGGTGACGATCAGGGCATAGGCGATCAGCGCGCTGGTCGTGCCGGTTCCGGGATGCTGGCCGAACAACCCGACGAGCATCAGCGACGAACCGATCACCGCGAGGATGCCGATCCCCGAGACAGGCGAGTTGGATGCGCCGATCAGCCCGGCCATGTAGCCGGTGACGGCGGCGATCATCAGGCCGATCACGACGATGAAGACCAGCGCGCCCGCGATCAGCGGCACCGCCGAGGCGATCAGTGCGCCGCCCGCGATCACGTCCCACAGCAGCCATGCGATCGGGAGCAGGGTCAGCAGCGCCACGCCGGCGACCCATTTGATCGGCAGGTCCTGCTCTTCGAGCGCGAGTGCCTGCCCGGCGTTGCGTGCCGCGCTGGCCGCCATCGCCGAACGGATGCCGCCAATCACCGGCCCCGCGATCTTCAGCAACGTCCAGATCGCCGCCACGCCGATCACGCCGGCGCCGAAAAAGCGCACATCACTGCGAAAGATGGTGTTCACCCAGTCGGCGATGTCGCCGGGCATGGGCTGATGCGTGGTGAGGATCGGCATGAGTACGAACCAGCCGATGACGAGGCCAAGCCCCATCGCGGCGCCGACCGAAATGCCGACGAGATGCCCGACGCCCAGGAGCGCGAACGACAGGCTTCCCGAAATCCCCGTCGCGCCGCGCCCGACGCGAAACGCGGTCGCCGACGTATCGGTGATGATCTTGGTCTGGGTGAAGATCGCGAAGGCGGCCGAGGCGATGCTGTTCCACACCAGCACCAGCAGGCCCCGCCTGCTTTCGTCCTCGCCCTCGCGCGATCCGGCGCCGACTTCCAGCACCTCCGCCGCCGCGACGCCCTCGGGATATGGCAGATCGGTATCGACCACGAGCGCGCGCCTGAGCGGCACCGAGAACATGACGCCCAGGATCCCGCCGGTCGCGGTGATCATTGCGGTCTGGACATAGGGGAAATTGTGCCACCAGCCGATCATCACCAGGCCGGGCAGCACGAAGATGATCGCCGCCAGGGTGCCAGCGGCACTCGCCACCGTCTGCACGATGTTGTTTTCGAGGATGCTCGAATTCTTGAACAGCCGCAGGATCGCCATCGAGATCACCGCCGCCGGGATCGAAGTGGCGAAGGTCAATCCGACCTTCAGCCCGAGATAGACGTTCGCCGCGGTGAACAGCAACGTGATGACCGCGCCGAGAACGATGCCGCGGAGCGTGAGCTCGGCGGGCGATGCCGCGGTGGGTCTAGTAGCCATGACCAACCGTTGCACGAGCGACCTGAATGGCGCCAGTCCGATTCGTAGTGCCTCGTCCGGCACCGCCATCGAGTATCGCGTCCCTGTCGCGCGGCGCGCGGAAAATATCGTTATTTTTCAACGATAGCACTGCGCGAATGTTCACACTCTTCACACGCTGGCGCGTTTTCGCTGAACCGGCCGATCGACGCATCGGTTGTGCAATCCGGGACGAAGAAAAGAGCCAGCGTCACCATGGGAGCCACCATGCCATATCTCGGATCGTGTAGGACAGCGGCATGCGGCGCCACCACCCCGCATCTCGAGATTGCCTAACGCCCCTTGAACAGTCCGCCGAGCACGCCGCGCACCAGCCCGCCGACGATGCTCGACCCGGCGCCGCGCGACGATCCGAACACCGACTTGGCGACCTCGTTGGCGACCTGTCGCCCGACCGCCGAACTCGCCGAGCGGGCAGCGGAGGTCGCGACGCGGTTCCACACCGAATTGTTCGCCGCCTGTTGCTGCAATCGCGCCTGGCGATCGGCCTCGCGCTGGTCGGCGAGGCGTTGGCGCTCGGCCTCCTTGGCGGCGCGCGCATCGTCCTTGGCCTGCGCGGCGGCGGCCTTGTCGGCATCGGTCTTCGCCGCGGCTTCGGCAGCGGCGGCGGAAGCCTCGGCGGTCTT
>JBDSKT010000222.1:0-8581 GCA_039916765.1 Sphingomonas sp. | reverse complement strand
CCACCTCCATCGGATGGCCGATGCCCGCGAAATAGGTCGGGTGCTTGGTCTCCGGATAGATGCCGATCGTCCGCCCCGTTTCCTTCGATTTGGCCTTGGCGAGCGTGATGATCTCGGCGAGCGTGGGGATTTCGAACTGTCCGTCGAACGCGACATTGTCTCGCCGAAGCAGCGGCAGGCGCTCCTTCGCGCGCAGCGTCTTCAGCTCGGCAAGCGTAAAATCCTCGGTGAACCAGCCGGTGTGCTTCTCTCCGTCGATCGTCTTTGTCGCTTTGCGCGCGGCGAATTCGGGGTGCTTGGCGACGTCGGTGGTGTCACTGATGTCATTCTCGTGCCGAGCCACGAAAATGTCGTCCTTCGTCAGCACCAGATCGGGCTCGATGAAGTCGGCCCCCTGCGCGATCGCCAGCGTATAGGAAGCGAGCGTGTGTTCGGGCCGCAAGCCGCTGGCGCCGCGGTGGCCGATGACGATTGGCGAGGAAAGCGGTGGCACGCGCGACATCGGCTAATCCTGCCCCAGCGCGAGGCGCGGCGCCAGCGCAAGCAGGACGAGCAGTGGCGCGGCAATGATATTTCGTTTGCGAAACGGCGCGGCGAAGCGTTTCATTGAAAAACCTTGTTGGAAACCAGAACGTCACCAAGCGTTACCCCCGAACGACAGGAGCAGCGAGTCCATGAAGTTCACGATCAATGGCGCGGTCCGGTTTGCGGAGCCGGATATTCGCGCATCGCTGCTGGACCTTCTGCGCGAGCATCTCGGGTTGACCGGGACCAAGAAGGGGTGCGACCATGGACAGTGCGGAGCGTGCACCGTTCTCGTCAACGGCCGTCGCATCAATGCGTGCCTGACGCTTGCCGTCATGCACCAGGACGATGAGATCGTGACGATCGAGGGGTTGGCGGACGGCGATGCGCTGCACCCCTTGCAGGCCGCGTTCGTGAAGCATGACGGCTATCAATGCGGGTATTGCACGCCGGGGCAAATCTGCTCGGCGGTCGGTATGCTCGATGAGGTTGCCAAGGGTTGGCCAAGCCATGTGTCGGCATCGCTGACGGATGTCGAATTGAGCGAGGACGAGATTTCCGAACGGATGAGCGGCAACCTGTGCCGCTGCTCGGCCTATCCCAATATCGTCGATGCGATTACCGAGGTGGCGGGGGCATGAAGCATTTCGATTATGCCCGCGCCGAAAGTCCGGAAGCTGCGGTGAAGGCGGGCGGTCGGTTCATCGCTGGCGGCACCAACCTGCTCGACCTGATGAAACTGCAGATCGAGACCCCCGGAAAACTCGTTGATATCAGCCGGCTCGATCTTGCCGGGGTGGAGCGCACAGCCGACGGTGGGCTGATGATCGGCGCGCTGGTGCCGAACAGCGATCTCGCCGCGAACCGACACGTGATCGCTGAATATCCGGTGCTTGCCCGCGCTTTGCTGGCGGGTGCATCGGCGCAGTTGCGCAACAAGGCGACGACCGGCGGCAATCTGCTGCAACGCACACGTTGTTCATATTTCTACGACACCGCCATGGCGTGCAACAAGCGTGCGCCGGGCAGCGGATGCTCGGCGTTGGGCGGGTTCACCCGCAACCTCGCGATCCTCGGCACTAGCCCGGCCTGCATCGCTACGCACCCGAGCGACATGGCCGTGGCGATGGCGGCGCTCGATGCAACGATCGTCACACTGAAGCCCGATGGTGACCGGCGGCGTATCGCGATCGCGGATTTCTACCGGCTGCCGGGCGAAACGCCGCAGATCGAGACGATCCTCGAGCCCGGCGAGCTCATCACCCATGTCGAACTGCCACCGCCGCCGCCCGGCGAGCAACTCTATCGAAAGGTGCGCGACCGGGCGTCCTATGCTTTCGCCTTGCTATCGGTCGCCGCGATCGTGCAGGTGTCGGACGGCAGGATCGCCAGCGCCGCGCTTGCGTTCGGCGGGCTCGCCCCGGTGCCGTGGCGCAACCCGGCGGTCGAAACGGCCTTGGTCGGGCACACACCCTCCACCACCGTGTTCGAGGCCGCCGCCGAGGCGTTGCTTGCCGACGCTCGCGGTCACGGCGCGAACGAGTTCAAGATCCCCCTCGCCCGCCGCGTGCTGATCGCGAGCCTGCGCGACCTGACCGGAGATGCGGCATGAGCAAGGGCGATCCCGTGGTGAACACCAACGCCTATACGATGGATACCGCGCACCCCGGCCTTGCGCTCGATCGCGGTGTGCAGGGTGTGCTGGGCAAGGGGCTGGACCGGATCGACGGGGTCGTGAAGGTCACCGGCGCGGCAAAGTACGGGTACGAACATCCGATCGAAGGCAAGATCGCCTACGGCTTCCTGATCACCGCCCCCGCCGCCAAGGGCAAGGTGCTGGCGATCGATACGACGGCGGCGCGCGCGCTTGCAGGGGTGGTCGACATCCTCGTCGATGATCCGCGCATCCCGCGCCAGGCGGCCGGGTTCGTTCCAGCGCGTAGCGGCAATGAGGAGGTCGACCATTATGATCAGGTAGTCGGCGTCGCGCTGGCCGACAGCTTCGAGGTGGCGCGCGATGCCGCGCGTACCGTGGTCGTCACCGTCGAAACCGTGACGGGCCGCTACGACACGATGGCCAACATCGCCGACGCGAGCGGCCCGCCCAAAGAGTCACGGCTGCAGGACATCGCCCAGGGCGACATCGAACGAACGATGGCCGACGCGGCGGCGACGGTCGATCAGGTCTACACGACCCCCAACCAGGTCCATGCCGCGATGGAGCCACACGCATCGATCGCGACATGGGACGGCGGCAAGCTGACGCTTTATTCGAGCCTGCAGATCCTCGGCGTCGCGCAGCAGATTCTGGCCGCATCGCTCGGTGTGGAAACCGAGAACCTACGCATCCTTTCGCCCTTTATCGGGGGCGGATTCGGCGGCAAGATGCTCGGCCCCGAAGCAGTGCTGGCGGCGATCGCGGCGCAAAAGATCGGGCGGCCCGTGAAGATCGCGATGGCGCGGCAGCAGCTGTTCCACAACATCTACCGCCGTACCGACACGCACCAGCGAATCCGGCTTGCCGCCGGTGCGGACGGCAAGCTGACCGCCGTCGGGCATGACAGCGTAGTAAGCCAGGGCCCCGACGGCGGGTTCATGGAACCGGTCGCGCTCGGCAGCCTGTCATTATACGCCGCGCCGGTCCGGCATTTCAGCCACAAGGTGGTGACGCTCGACATGGTGATGGCCGGGGCGGTGCGGGCGCCGGGCGAGGCGGTCGGGCAGCTTGCGCTCGAGACCGCGATCGACGAGATGGCGGAGCAACTCGGGATGGATCCGATCGATTTTCGTAAGTTAAACGAACCCGAAAAGGATCCGTTGACCGGCGCGCCCTTTTCGACACGCGGGTTGACCGAATGCCTCGATCGCGGTGCGAAACGGTTCGGCTGGGTCAACCGCCGGTCTACACCCGGATCGGAAATCGATGGCGACTGGCTGATCGGGATGGGCGTCGCCGCCGCGGTACGGATCAACCTGCTGATGGATTCCGAAGCGCGCGTCACGCTTGGCCCGGATGGACGCGCGACGATCGAGACCGACATGACCGATATCGGCACCGGCACGTACACGATCCTCGCCCAGATCGCTGGCGAGGCGTTGGGCCTGCCCCTGCACTGCATCGACGTGAAACTCGGCGACACGGATTTGCCGACCGGCGCGGGATCGGGCGGGTCGTTCGGCGCGGCGAGCGCTGGATCCTCGGTCGCGCTGGCGTGCGAGGAAATTGCCGGCGAGCTTGCCAGGCGGATGAAGGCCAAGCCCGAGGACATGACCTTGAAGGACGGCCATGCGATTGCCGGCAATCGGCGTGTGCCGCTCGACGAACTGGTCGGCGACGCAGCACTCGTCGCGCACGGCAAGATCAGCCAGGGATCGAACGCCAAGTCGTACAGTCAGGCCGCGCATGGCGCCCAATTCGCCAAGGTCGCCGTGAACGCGGTGACGGGCGAAGTGCGCGTGCGGCGCATGCTCGGCATATTCGAGGCCGGGCGAATCCTCAACGCCAAGACCGCGCGCAGCCAGGCGCTTGGCGGGATGATCTGGGGGATCGGCTATGCACTGATGGAAGAGGCGGTTCTCGACCAGCGCTTCGGCCAGTTCGTCAACCACGATCTTGGCGAATATCATGTGCCGGTCAACGCCGACGTGCCGCAGATCGAGGTTGAATTCGTCGAGATGCACGACCGTCAGGCAAATCCGATCGGGATCAAGGGACTTGGCGAGCTGTCGATATCGGGCGCGGGGGCGGCGGTGACCAATGCGATCTACAATGCCTGCGGCGTGCGCGTGCGCGACTTTCCGCTGACGCTTGATAAGATACTGCCCGGGCTGCCGCCGATATGAGGCGGTATCGTGCCCGATAACGACGCGATCCTCGCCGCGGCGGAGGCCTGGAAGGGCGACTCGCTCGCGCTCGCCACGGTGGTTTCCACGTGGGGCTCCGCACCGCGCCCGCGCGGCAGCCATATGCTCGTCCATGCCGACGGGCGCTTCGAAGGATCGGTGTCGGGGGGTTGCGTTGAAAGCGATATTTTAGCCGCCGCGGCTGAGGTGATCGGCGGCGCGCCGTTCGAGGTGAAGAACTACGGCGTGGAGGATGAGGCGGCGTGGGAGGTCGGCCTGCCTTGCGGGGGGCGCATTTCGGTGATGGTGCAGCCCGTCTCGGCGGAGGGATTCGACCCCGAACTGTTCGACCGCATTGCCGAAGCACGCGGCCAGGGCCGGGCGCTCAACGTCTCGACCGATCTCGACACCGGTCGTTCGAGTTTGCGTGCCCTAGAAGGTGCGGCCTTCGTCAATCGCTATGATCCACCGCGCACGCTGCTGATCATCGGCGCGGTGCAAATCGCGCAGGCGCTGGCGAGCTTGGCGCGCACGCTTGGAATCGCGGTAACGGTGATCGACCCGCGCGCGCGGTTCCTGACCGAGGAGCGCTTCCCCGGGGTCGCGCTCGACGATCGCTGGCCCGACGAAGCGGTCGCCGCCTGTGCGCCGGGCGCGGCAACCGCCGTCGTCACCCTCAGCCACGACAGCAAGATCGACGATCCGGCCCTCGTCGCCGCGCTTGCCGCGCCGACCACCTATATCGGCGCGCTCGGTTCGCGGCGAAGCCATGCAGCGCGGCTCGACCGGCTGAAAGGCCTGGGCGTCGACGACGCGGACCTGTCGCGCATCGACGCGCCTGTCGGGCTCGATATCGGGGCGATCGGCCCCGCGGAAATCGCACTGTCGATCGCCGCGGCGATGGTCGGGGCGTTCAATGCTAAGGATTGAGGATAGCGTGCTCCTCCTGCTCGCCGCGGGCAAGTCGGAACGATACGGCGTTTCGGACAAGCTGGCCGAAGACTTCCTTGGCAAGCCCCTCGCTTTCCATGTCGTGACCGCGATGGAAAACCTTCCTTTCAAGGCCCGTATCGTAGTGGTCGATGGTGCACGCCTCGATTTCGCGTCGCGCGGCTACCGCGTCGTTACGAACGAACGACCCCAAGACGGGGTGTCCGGGTCGGTGCGGCTCGCGGTTGCAACGGCGCGTGAGGCCAACCCGACGAGCGTCATCATCGCGCTGGCGGACATGCCGCGTGTTACGGCGGCACAGATCCACCGCTTGTTCGACGCGTCGAAGGGCGCGGAAAGCGTGGTCGCATCGAGCGACGGGGTGTCGCCCAAGCCCCCTGCGCTATTCGGCTCGGCGCATTTCGATACGCTCGAAAACCTGACCGGTGACGAAGGCGCGAGACCGCTTATCCGCGCCGGGCGACATGTCGTCACCACGCCGGCCGAACTGATCGACATCGATACGATCGAGGAGCTGGACGAACTGCGCAAGCTCTTCTGAGCTGCGAGCCAGCTCAGGCCATTTCCAGGATGATCTCGTCGACCGCCAGGCTTTCCCCGGCCTTTGCATTCACGGTCTTCACCGTACCGGCCTTTTCGGCGCGCAATATGTTCTCCATCTTCATCGCTTCCACCACCGCGAGCGGTTGACCTGCTTCGACCTTGTCGCCTTCGCTCACGTCGAGCCGGACAAGCAATCCGGGCATCGGGCAGATCAGGAATTTGGAGAGGTCGGGCGGGACCTTCTCGATCAGATGCCGGGCATAGGGTGCCACATGCGCGGGAAGCACGCGCGCGACATGCGATGCGCCGCGCGTGGTCAGCCGGAAGCCGGTCCGCGTGCGGGCGATACGCACGGCGAGGTCGCCGTCGTCATGCTCGACCGCGACGATCCGGTCGCCCGGCGTATATTCGAGCGCGATCGGGAGATCCTCGCCGTCCACCATGATGCCATCGGTCGATACCGACACATGATGCACCACATCGCCGAGTTTGACCGACCAGCCGGCCGGCGGTCGCAGCCGCTTGCCCAGCTGGCCGTCGGTACGGCGCGCGCGATCCGCCTCGGCGGTCGCGGCAAAGGCGGCCACGGCCGCGAGCGCGCGGATCAGACCGGGCGAGGCCGGCGCGCCGTGGAAGCCGTCGGGATATTCCTCGGCGATGAAACCGGTGGTGATCTCGCCCGAACGGAAGCGCGGGTGCTGCATCAGCGCCGAGAGGAAATCGATATTGTTGCCCGGCCCCTCGATCTCGAACGCGTCGAGGGCCGCGATTTGCGCATCGATCGCCGCCTCGCGCGTCGGCGCCCAGGTGATCAACTTGGCGATCATTGGGTCGTAGAACATCGAGACTTCGCCGCCTTCGCGAACCCCGTCGTCGACGCGAACGATCGGTTGGTCAGAGTCCGTAATCTTACCCTTAGACGACGGAGGCGGCGCGTACCGCACCAGCCGTCCGATGCTCGGCAAAAACCCGCGATACGAGTCCTCGGCATAGACGCGGTTCTCGACTGACCAACCGTTGATTCCGATATCACTTTGCCCAAACGCCAGCTTCTCGCCAGCCGCCACCCGGATCATCTGCTCGACCAGATCGAGCCCGGTAATCTCCTCGGTCACGGGATGCTCGACCTGCAGCCGGGTGTTCATTTCGAGAAAATAGAACCCCTGTCCCGTCGTGTCGGCGCCGCTGACGATCAACTCGACCGTCCCGGCGGAATAATAGCCCACCGCCCGCGCCAGCGCGACCGCCTGCTCGCCCATCGCCTTGCGCATCGCGGGCGTGACGAACGGCGATGGCGCTTCCTCGACGACCTTCTGGTGGCGCCGCTGGATCGAGCATTCGCGCTCGTTCAAATAAACGATGTTGCCGTGCTGATCGCCGAGCACTTGAATCTCGATATGGCGCGGGCTCTCGATGAACTTCTCGATGAACACGCGGTCGTCGCCGAACGAAGCGAGGCCCTCGCGCTTGGTCGCCTCGAAGCCCTCGCGCACGTCCTGCTCGCCATAGGCCAGACGCATCCCCTTGCCGCCGCCGCCGGCGCTCGCCTTCATCATCACCGGATAGCCGATGTCGCCCGCGATCTTCACCGCTTCATCGGTATCGGCGATCTCGCCGAGGAAACCGGGGACGACATTGACCCCCGCCGCCTTGGCGAGCTTCTTCGATTCGATCTTGTCGCCCATCGCCGCGATGGCCTTGGGCGGCGGGCCGACGAACGCGATCCCGGCGTCGGCACAGGCACGCGCGAAGCTCTCGCGCTCGGACAGGAAGCCGTAGCCGGGATGGATGCAATCCGCGCCAGTCTCCTTCGCGGCGAGCAGGATCAACTCGGCCTTGAGATAGCTCTTCGCCGCCGGCGCCGGCCCGAGCCGCACGGCTTCGTCCGCCATCACCACGTGGGGGCTGCGCGCGTCCGCGTCGGAATAAACCGCGACGGTGGCGATCCCCATCTTCTTAGCGGTGCGCATCACCCGACACGCAATCTCGCCGCGATTGGCGATCAGGATTTTCTTGAACATCAGGGCCTCTTTCGACGGCGAAACGCGGAATACATTGCGGCCGCCCACAACAGGATGCCGAGCGCGATCAGGCTAGGGTCGTTCATTCGGCCATGGCTACCAATCCACAAGCCGAGCACGACGGCACCAGTGAGCAGAGCAGCGACCGCGAAGCGACGGATCGTGGTTTGTTGAACCGCGAGGAGGCCGACACGCCCCTTAGTGATCTTCAGGCCGATCCAAATACCGATCGAAGCTGCGGCGAGCGTCAGCAAAAGAGCGGCGATTTGCGAGCCGCTCACTCCGCCGCCACCCGCATCGGCTCGTCCGCGGTCATCGGGCGCACACCGAGCTTTGCGAACAACGCGGCATCGGCGCTGTCGCCGCGATTGCCGGTGGTGAGCAACTTGTCGCCGGTGAAGATCGAGTTCGCCCCGGCCATGAAGCACAGCGCCTGCGTCGCCTCGCTCATGCTCTCGCGGCCCGCCGACAGCCGGACCATGCTCAGCGGCATCGTGATTCGCGCGACCGCGACGGTGCGGACGAATTCGATATCGTCGATTTTGGCCAGCGGCGTATCGGCGAGCATGTCGCCCAGCACGGTGCCCTTGACCGGCACCAGCGCGTTGACTGGCACGCTTTCGGGATGGCGCGGCAAGGTGGCGAGCGCGTGGACGAAGCCGACGCGGTCGGCGCGAGTTTCTCCCATCCCGACGATC
>JBDSKT010000221.1:0-7991 GCA_039916765.1 Sphingomonas sp. | reverse complement strand
GCGCGCACCACCGAGCCGAAAATAGCCGGGTTCTCCGTTTCTTCGATCAATGCCAACACCTCGTTGGCGTACAGATTCCCCTGAGCGCAATCCTGCTCATAGTCCCCCGTCCGGAGCGGTGCCCAATTTCCTTCGACGAGGCACGTCAGATTGTGGATGGTGCGTCGACCCGTGTCAGTTTGGATCGGAAATTGGTTAAGCATCTGATTCTCCCGCCTTGTATGGAACAACTTGACGGTTAATCAGGTTTATCCAACACGACAAGGGGGAAAATCTCACATGAATCTGATTACAGCGGAAATTTCTGAATACCGCCGCCCGAAATCTCGGTGGCATAGCTGCCGCCTCATGGCGAACGCTCGCAACACCATCTATGAACTTTTGCTGTCGGTGAAGCCCGACACGTTGACGGAAGGTGCCTGGACATCGCGTGCTGGCGTGAGCCGCAGTTTTTTCACCGATCTGAAAAATGGCTCAATTCCGCGCACGAACACGCTTGAGAAGGTACTCTCCGCGATTGGGATGACGCCCGCGCAGTTTTACGATCTCGATGGGGCGCGAAAGGCACTGCCGCCCGACTCAACCGCGACGCGTAATCTTCCGTTCACCACTGCGACCGAAAGTATGGACCTGCCCTTAATGGGGACGGCTCAGGCGAGTGATATGGAACTTGAACACAACGGCGCTATCCAATTCGTCGAGCGCATGGATCTCGATATGAGTACCGTTGTCGAGTACCTTCGTCGACCACCGGCGCTTGCCGGCCGAGACGACGTTTACGCGATCACCGTCATTGGCGATTCCTGTGCGCCGCGCTATGAGGACGGCGACCCCGCTTACGTTGAAGCTCGCCGTCAACCGCGGCCGGGGGATTACGTCGTCGTGCAGCTCGTGCAGCGCGATGATAACGGGCATGGTAGGCTGTCGATCGCGCTGCTGAAGCAACTCGTTCGGAAAACATCGACCTACGTCGAATTGTGTCAAACAAACCCGCAACTTTCGTTCACAATCCCGTTGACGAACGTGCATGCTATCCACCGCGTTAAGCCGTGGAAGGAAATCGTCTTTTGGTGACCGGCCTCACAATTTTGTTTTGCAGCCGATTTCCAACTTATTGATAGAAAACGATTAAAAACATCGTTGTTTTGCACGGAAAGCCGCAGAAAAGCGCGCTTTTGAACAGCTTGGAAGGCTTCTGCTCTACCATTGAGCTACACCCGCGCGCCGCTGGCCGACGGGCGGGCCAGTGCCACGACCGGACCCATATGGTCAATCGGCGTTTGCGACGCGCCCATATGCGGACACGCCGGCAAATCGCCTCCGAGCGCCTGAGCAGCACCGACCGCGACCCTCATCCTTCACGGCTTCCTTACCTTTCCCGGTTAGGTCCGCGCACATGTATCACGACACGGCGCTCGCCCAGGTCGGCCAGGCCGACCTCCGTCCCAAATCGGCGGTGTCCGCGGGCTGTGGTCTCGCCGGTCTCGCCGGGCTGTTGTGCTGGGTCGCGGTAGCGCGGCGTTATGGCATGGATGGGCCGTCCGCCGCGCTGGTCAACGTTGCGTCGTGCGGAGTGCCGATGATGCTGTGGGCGGTGCTGGTCGACAAGGTCCATCGCAATCCGAGCACGGGCATCGACTGGGGAAATGCCAGGCCGTGGCGCGAGACGCTGGACATCAGCCTCACCAAGCTTGCCGGGCTGTGGCTGACATGGGGGGCGATCGGGCTGATCTACGCCACTTGCCGGTTCTACTGGCAGGGCAATTTCAGCTTTTCGATGTCGTGCTTCGAATATGCCGCGCCGGCCCTGTTCGTCGCGTCGATCCCCTATATCGTGCTGCTCGACCAGCGCGCCGTCGATCCCAAGGACGGATGCTGGGCGCTTGGCGCATGGCTGATGGGTCTCGACGAACCGATCGATCGCGAGGCAATCTACAACCATCTGCGCAGCTGGGGCGTCAAGGCGTTCTTTCTGGCCTTCATGCTGGCGATCGTGCCGCCCGGCTTCGGCCAATTCATCCGCGGTGACACGTCCACCGTGCTGCATGATCCGGTGGCGCTCGCCAACTGGCTGATCACCTTCATGTTCGTGATCGACGTCGCCTTCGCGACCGTTGGCTACATCCTCGCGATGAAGCCACTCGATTCGCACATTCGTACCGCCAATCCGTTCGCCGCCGGATGGATGGCGGCGCTGATCTGCTATCCGCCGTTCATTCTGATGGGCGATAACGGCCCGCTCGATTATCATCCCGGCACGGCGGACTGGACCCACTGGCTGCAAGGCTATCCGATCGCGCTCGCGTTGATGGGCGCGGTGCTGGTCGGGCTGACGGCGATCTATGCCTGCGCGACGATCGCCTTCGGCTTTCGCTTTTCCAACCTGACCAACCGAGGCATTCTGACCCACGGCCCCTATGCTTTTTCGCGCCACCCGGCCTATTTGTCGAAAAACCTGTTCTGGTGGCTATCGACGATCCCCCTGCTCAGCACCGGATCGCTGGTCGATGCGGCGCGAGCGACGATCCTGCTCGGCTGTGTCAGCGGCGTCTATTACTGGCGCGCAAAGACCGAGGAGCGCCATCTCGGGCTGGACCCCGACTATCAGGCCTATACCGGGTGGATGGCGCGCAACGGGCTGGTGCCCCGGTTCTTCGCCTGGATGATGGGCCGCAAGCCGGTGCCGTCGGTCGAGGCCGCTACCTAGAAGCGCAGCTCGTCATATACCCTGGACACGTCGCCTCCCCAGGCGCCGTGATAGCGCTCGAGCAGCAATTCAGCGGGAACCTTGCCCGACCGCACGATCTCGCGCAGCGGATCGAGAAAGCCGGTTTCGTTGCTGCCCGACGCATCGACCCGCGCGCGCGCGGTCAACCCCGCGCTGGCGATGTCGAGCACATGACCGGCAATGTCGCGCAACGTGCCGCCGCCGGGGATGGGGGCGTTCAGCGCCAGCTTCGGCACCGAATCGCGCAGCGTCTGGCGCTCCTCGATCGTCCAATGCTTGACCACGTCCCACGCCGCGTCGAGCGCCGCGCCGTCGTACAGCAACCCGACCCACAATGCGGGCAGCGCACAGATCCGGCTCCACGGCCCGCCATCGGCGCCGCGCATTTCCAGAAACGTTTTCAGGCGCACCTCTGGAAAGGCGGTGGAAAGGTGGTCGTTCCAATCGTCGAGCGTCGGCTTCTCGCCGGGGAGGACCGAAAGCTCACCCTTGAGAAAATCGCGAAAGCTCAGGCCGGCCGCGTCGATATAGCCGCCGTTGCGATAGACGAAGTACATCGGCACATCGAGCGCATAGTCGGCGTAGCGCTCGTAACCGAAGCCCTCTTCGAACACGAACGGCAGCATACCGGTGCGGTGCGGGTCGGTATCCGACCAGATATGGCTTCGGAACGAGAGCATGCCGTTGGGCTTGCCCTCCGTGAACGGTGAGTTGGCGAACAGCGCCGTCGCCAGCGGCTGTAGCGCGAGCCCGACGCGGAACTTCTTCACCATGTCCGCTTCGGTCTGGTAATCCAGGTTGACCTGGATGGTGCAGGTCCTAAGCATCATGTCGAGCCCAAGCGATCCGACGCGCGGCATGTGCCGGAGCATGATGGCGTAGCGGCCCTTGGGCATGATCGGCAGCTCGGCGCGGGTCTTGTCAGGCCACATGCCGAGGCCGAGAAAGCCGATCCCGAACCTGTCGCCGACCGCCTTCACCTGTTCGAGATGCCGCCCCGTCTCGGCGCAGGTCTGGTGGAGACTGTCCAGCGGCGCGCCGGAGAGTTCGAACTGGCCGGCAGGTTCCAGGCTCACGCTGCCATCGGCCCCCGACAGAGCGATGACCTTCCCGTTTTCCTCGACCGGACGCCAGCCGTAATCGGTCAGCGCCATCAGCAGATCGTGGATGCCGCCCTGCTCGTCATAGCTCGGCGCGTGATGATCGCGCAGCGAATAGACGAATTTCTCGTGCTCGGTGCCGATGCGCCATTGCTCGGGAGGCTTCTCACCCCGGGCGAAGCTGGCAACCAGCTGGTCGTGCGATTCGACGATCGGCGAGGACGCCTTGGAGTCTGGACGGGTAGTCATCGCGAGGTCATAGCGGGCGTGCCCGGGGGCCGCCAGCAAGTTTCGATCCGCTACCCGTTGCTACGACCGGATCCGAACGTTTGGAGCAGTCGCGCTACGTCCTCCTTGGACCGCGCCGTGACCACGGGGCCGGCGAATTGGTCGATCATGGCGCGAGCCCGCGGCGCTTCATCGCGCGACCAGCGCCAGACGTAACGAAGAAAATCACCGTCCCACCGGTCTGAACAGCCATCGGCGACATCCGCACGCTGGCGGCCGAAGCCGAACAGCGTGCGCCGTATGACGCGCGCCAAGGCAAGCCAGCGCGGCGTGTCGAGATATATGATCATATCGGCGGCAGCCAGGCGGGGCGCCGCAGCCACGGGGTAATTGCCGTCGATCACCCATTCGGGCAGCGCGGCGATGCGATAGACCTCGGCCAGGAAAACGTCGGCGGGTGATGCCGTCCAGCCGGGTCGATGATATAAGCGGTCGAGATGGAAGACCGGCAGATCGAGCTGCCCGCCGATCCGCCGTGCGACGGTCGACTTGCCGCTGCCGGGTGAACCCAGCAGCATGATCCGGCGCGGTGTCACGCCGACCAGTCGCCGGCCGCCGCCATCCACAGGCTGACGGCCGCGGCGGCGGCGGTATCGGCGCGCAGGATGCGGGGCCCAAGGGAAATGCCGATCGTCTGCGGCAAAGCGAGGATCGCGGCGCGTTCTTCGGTGTCGAACCCACCCTCCGGTCCGATCAGGATCGCGGCGGGGCCCGGCGCGGCGCGCATCGCATCGAACGCCGGAATACCGCCCGTTTCGTCGGCAAAATACAGCGTTCGGTCGTCGCGCCAGCCCTGTAGCAGAGCCGCCAGCTTCTGCGCTTCGCCCAGCAGCGGCACGGCGGTCCGGCCGCATTGCTCGGCCGCCTCGATCATGTGCGCGCGCAACCGATCGGCATTGAGCTTGTCGACGACCGAGCGCCGGGTCAGGACAGGGACGAGTCGCGCGACGCCCAGCTCGCAGGCTTTTTCCGCGAGCCAGTCGATCCGGCCTCTCTTCAGCGGCGCGGCGCATAGCCATAGGTCGGGAACCGGCTCTCGCTCGCGAAGCTGGTCGGTCACGTCGACGATCAGGTGGCGTTTGCCGGTGTGGGTGACGACGCCGAGCCATTCTCCGCTTTCGCCGTCGAACATCTTGACCGGGTCGCCGATCCCGATGCGCATTACCGAGGACAGATAATGCGCCTGCGACCCCTCGATACGGAGCGCACCGGGGGCAAGCCGGGTCTCGACGAACAGGCGCGGCGTCGATCGCGGTGGCCAGGCGGGGATGGCGGGCATGATGGCCGTTGGCTACGGAATACGGCGCGCGACGGCTTTCACGCTGTCCTCGGGCCGGGTGTTGAACGCGATCGCGGTACCGGGCGAATGGCGGCGCACCGCATCGAGCACGGCTTCGAACAGCGGAAGCGTCGATTGCGGCACGCGCAGGCCGCCGCCGATCAGCACGCAATCATACGCGGTGTGGGCGAGTTTCGCGTTCAGAATGGCGTCCGGGTCGGCATCGGGACCTAGTTCGCACAGATCGCACCGGTCGCCCTGTGCCGCGAACATTTCGATCACCAGGTCGCGCCCCTCCTTCGCGGCGGTCGCGTTCAACCCCGGTGGCGTGCCGGGCGCGGTATAATCGACGGCGTCCGGGTCGATGCCGATCAGCAATACCATTCTTCCCGCCACGCCAAGACCTTCATCGTTGAGCGCCTTGACCTAGCAGCCGACGAGCCGACAGGTCGAGGGCGATCAGCCGATCCGCTTCCAGTGTTGCGTCTTGCAGGCCAGCCCGAACAGCAGGCAACCCGACACGGTGATGCTGTTTGGGTCGGTCAAGACGATCTTGCCCGTGGCGCTCTGATCGAGATCGGGGATGTAGATCTGGCCTTTCCATGTCGATGCCCCGGCGGGCCGGAAGCCGGTAAACAGCCGCATGCCGACCAACCCGCGTCCGGTCCCCTGCCTGACGTCGGTCTGGTGACGCACCGCCGCTGAAATCACGGTGCCGCATAGCGCCGGGCCGCAGCGATCGGCTCGAATATGTATCGTGTCGCGCGTGTTGCGCCAGGTGCCTTCAAGCGGCGAAGCCGGCCGATTGGACGCTGGGCCGGCCGGCGGCGCCGGCGCCTCGGCCATGGCAGGGCCGCTCGTCAGCAGGAACGACAGCAAAACGAGCAATGGGGACATCCGGGTAGGCATCGTCAAACAGCTCCACGCCCCCCGGCGTTGGCGGATGTGGCGATTGACCCAGGCGATTGTAAGGCAAGTGCTGGGCGCTGGCGTGGCGATGTGTCGCGGGTTAGGACATAGCGATGCCCGCTGCTCCCGAAATCGTTCCCGATACCCAGCATCGCGGGCTGGTCGCGGCATTGCCTCCAACCGCGCGCGCCTTCGCCTTGCTCGCCAGGTTCGACCGACCGATCGGCTGGTGGCTGCTGTTCTGGCCCGGCGCGTGGGGCGTTGCTCTGGCCGGAGGTGCGATCGAGCGTTGGGATCTGATTTTGTGGCTGCTGCTCGGAAGCATCGCGATGCGCGGTGCCGGCTGTGTTTATAACGACATCGTCGATCGCGATCTCGACCGGCGGGTCGCGCGTACGGCCGGACGGCCGCTGGCGAGCGGGGCGATTTCCGTAAGAGCGGCGTGGATATGGCTGGGCACGCTCTGCTTGATCGGGCTGGTCGTCCTGTTCCAGCTGCGGCTCTATGCGGCGATCGTCGCGCTGCTCAGCCTTGCGCCGGTCGCTGCCTATCCCTTCATGAAGCGAATCACCTGGTGGCCGCAGGCGTGGCTGGGAATCGTATTTTCCTGGGCGTGTCTGGTTGGCTGGTCCGACATTGCCGGCCGTCTCGCGGCGCCGGGGCTGCTCCTTTACGGAGGGGCGATGGCGTGGGTGATCGGCTATGACACGATCTATGCCTTGCAGGATCGCGAGGACGATTCCCTGATCGGCATCCGTTCGTCCGCGCTGCGACTGGGGTCGCGCGTGCGGGGCGGCGTCGCTGGCTTCTATGCCTTGGCGCTTGCTTTGTGGGCCGCCGCGATCTGGCTGGTCCGTCCCGATCCGCTGGCACTGGCCGCCCTCGGCCCCGTCGCGCTTCATTTCGGCTGGCAGATCGCGACGCTCGTGCCCGGCGACGGCGCCAATGCGCTCGCTCGGTTTCGTTCCAATCGCTTCGCCGGGTTGCTGGTGTTCATGGCATGCCTCGTCGTGGGAACGACGCTTTGAGGCCTGCGGGCTTTGACGTTGCTGCCCCGCATCCCTAAGTCGCGCGGATGCTGACCGACACCCAGGCGCGCGACCGCGCCGCCGACATCGTGGCGCGCGCCGCCGCCGCGGGCGCCGATGCCGCCGACGCAGTTTACGCCGCCGATACCGCGCTCGACGTGTCGGTGCGGTTGGGCGCGCTTGAGGATGTCGGCCGTTCCGAAAGCGCGGAACTGGGCCTGCGCGTGTTCGTCGGTCAACGCTCGGCAAGCGTATCGACCTCCGACCTGTCGGAAGATGCGCTCGCGGCTTTGGTCGAGCGGGCGGTCGCGATGGCGCGCGAGGCACCCGAGGATGCGTGGGCTGGGCTCGCGCCCAACGACAGGTTGCTCCACGGCGCACCGCCGCTGCTCGACCTCGACGACGGCGGCGAGGCTGCGCCCGAATCGCTCAGGCAGGTCGCGCTCGAGGCGGAAGATGCGGCCCGGGCGGTATCCGGCGTAACGAATAGCGAGGGTGGATCGGCCAGCGCGTCGCGGTCGATCTGGGCACTGGCGACCAGCCATGGCTTTGCCGCGGCCTATGCGACGACCAGCTACGGCATCTCGGCCAGCGTGCTCGCGGGGGAGGGCGGGTCGATGGTGCGCGATTATGCCTATCACAGCGCGCGCCACCGCGGC
>JBDSKT010000220.1:0-7151 GCA_039916765.1 Sphingomonas sp. | reverse complement strand
CTTGAAACGCGCACCGTGCTCGAGCGGCGATTTGACTACGTGTTCCACGGTAAAGACGGCTACCCACCGATCGTACGGCTCGAAACCATCGCCGACGAGCAAATCATCGGCGACATCTTGGTTCGTTTCGTACCGCAACCGCATGGGGGCGTGGTTTCCACCGGGTTGCGCTTCGAAGCGGACGGCTTCGCAGTCGGGTACGCTACCGACTTCAACGAGATGACGATGGATATGCGCACGCTATATGAAACCCTAGACTTATGGATCGTCGATGCGTTGCGGCGACGGCCGCATCCATCACATCCTGATTTGGCGATGGCGATCGGCTGGATTTCCGAGCTGCGACCCAAGCGCGCGGTGTTGATGCATATGGACCAATCGATGGATTATGCGACGTTGGCGAGCGAACTGCCGCACGGCGTCGAGCCGGGCTACGACGGCTGGGAATTCGTGTCGTGAGTTCGTCAGGGGAAGCTATATATCTTGGCCTGTGGCTTATCTTGCCGGTATCGGCGCTGCTGACCCGCAGGCTGCCGATTGGCGCGACGCTGAAGATGGCGTTGGCTTGGATCCTTATATTCGTAGCGGCATTTTTGGTTGTTGCTGGCTGGCAATTGGCGATGCAGGGCGGCAGCGCACTTGGATCGCTATTCAAATAACGCTTTACATAATGTATATTATCAGACTGAACTATTAGGTCCCCCAAAATGTTCGATCGGACTTTCGAGTGATCCAACGCCTGATCGCTATCATGGTGCAATTGCGCGATCCCGAGGGCGGCTGCGAATGGGATGTCGCGCAGACGTTCGCGACGATCGCGCCGTACACGGTTGAGGAAGCCTACGAAGTCGCCGATGCAGTGCAGCGAAACGACATGGCTGACCTCAAAGACGAACTCGGCGATTTGCTACTCCAAGTCGTGTTTCACGCGCGGATGGCCGAGGAAGCCGGTGCATTTTCGTTTACGGATGTCGTCGCGGTGATCTGTGAAAAAATGGAACGACGACACCCGCATATCTTCGGCGACCTGCCCAAGGGCGGCCATCATCTCTGGGAACAGCTCAAGGCCGAAGAACGCGCGGCGAAAAGTGGTTTTCATGCCGGCGCGCTCGATGGTGTCGCGCTTGGTCTACCGGCGCTGCTGCGGGCGGATAAATTGCAGAAGCGCGCTGCCAGGGTCGGGTTCGACTGGCCGGACGCGGCTGGTCCACGCGCGAAGATCGACGAGGAACTTGCCGAGGTGGAGGGAGCCACGTCGCACGCAGCGATCGAGGAGGAAATCGGCGACCTGTTGTTCGCTATCGCCAATTGGGCGCGCAAGCTGGATGTCGACCCGGAAACCGCGTTGCGCGCGGCGAATGCAAAATTCGAGCGTCGTTTTCGAGCAATGGAAACCAAGGCAGGCGAAGCGTTTGCCGATCTGTCGCTGGACGACCAAGAACTGTTATGGCGCGCGGTGAAGGCAGAGGAAGCCGCTCTCTGCCCTCCCACTCAATCGTGACGCACGGCAAACCGCTCGAAATCGCGCGGTGCCATGCGCACCTCATAGATCGCGCGGTCGCCTTCGACGCGCTGATCGAGCACCTCGCCATGCTGATGCAGCCAGGCTGCGCCGGCGCCGTCGGCGGTCTCTAGTTCGATCATGTAGCGACGGTGAGCCGCGGTTAGCTTCGCCGCGACGTCGTGGATCAAGGCGTCGATCCCCTCCCCGTCGAGCGCCGAGATCGCCACAACGTCGTTACGGCGCGCAGCCTCCGAAAGCGCTTCGACGCGTTCGTCGCCCTCGAGAAGATCGAGCTTGTTCCACGCCTCGAAGCGCGGGGTCGTGTCCGCAACACCGATTTCGCGCAGCACCTTTTCAACATCTGTGCGCTGCGCCTCGGTATCGGGATGCGCGATATCGCGAACGTGGATCAGCAGATCCGCCGAAACTACCTCCTCCAGCGTCGCCTTGAACGCGGCGACGAGTTGGGTAGGCAAATCGGAGACGAAACCGACCGTATCGGACAGAATAGCCTTGTCGATGCCGGGGAGTGAAATCTGTCGCAGGGTGGGATCCAGCGTTGCGAACAACAGGTTCTCAGCCATGACGTCGGCACCCGTCAATCGATTGAACAACGTGGACTTTCCCGCATTCGTGTAGCCCACAAGAGCAATAATCGGCCATGGTGCACGCTGACGCCTTTCCCGATGCAAGCCGCGCGTGCGGCTGACCTGATCGAGCTCCTTGCGTAGCCGGGCCATGCGGTCGCGGATCAGCCGGCGATCGGCTTCGATCTGCGTTTCACCGGGGCCGCCCAGAAAACCAAAGCCGCCCCGCTGCCGTTCAAGATGGGTCCAGCTGCGCACTAGCCGTCCAGCCTGATAGTCCAGATGCGCGAGTTCGACCTGCAGCCGCCCTTCCGCCGTTGCGGCTCGCTCGCCGAAAATTTCGAGGATCAGCCCCGTGCGATCGATTACCTTGGCTTTTAATGCGGTTTCCAAGTTGCGTTGCTGGACTGGTGTCAGCGCGGCATCGAACACGACCAGCCCCGCCTCCTCCATCTGCACATTCACCGCGAGAGTCTCGACCTGCCCGCTGCCTATCAGCGTGGCGGGTTTGGGCTGACGCACTTTGATCGCGACCTGGTCGGCAACCTGGATGCCGATTGCCGCCGCAAGGCCAGCGGTCTCGGCCAGCCGCGCTTGCGAATCTCGCGCCGAGTCACCTTGGTCGGGGAATACGACGATCGCGCGGGCGCCGCGCGCGAAATCGCCGCGGTCACGTTCAAATCCTGTCGTCAAACGTCATCCGAACTTGCTGTTTCTTCAGCCAGATTAAGCGGATTGGCTGGCTGGATCGTCGAGACCGCATGCTTGTATACGAGTTGCGACATACCCTCGCGCTGAAGCAGCATGCAGAACAGGTCGAATGCCGCGATATGCCCCTGCAGCATGACGCCGTTGACCAGGAACATCGTGACATTGTCGTCTGATTTTCGCACCGCGTTGAGAAAGATTTCCTGAAGCAACGGCTGCCGCTTCTGCGCCACATCAACCGCGTCGACGATGGATCCGATATCGACCGGGCTTGACGGCATGATGGTCGAAATGGCGTGCTTGTAAATAAGCTGGGACTGGCCATCACGACGGAGCAATACGGAGAAATTATCGAACCAAGTTACGATGCCCTGCAGCTTGACACCCTTCACCAGGAACATGGTCACAGGCGTTTTGGATCGGCGCAGCGCGTTGAGGAACAGGTCTTGCAGCGAAGTCTGCTTGTCGGCCATCGGCACGATCCTTTGTTTTTGGCGGGAAGTTGGCCCGCAGGCGCCGTTTCCCGGCGTGGGAAAGCGCCCCGTCGGGCACATGACGCCAATCTAGGGACGGCGCTGTTCCTCGTCCACTAGTCGTCGCGTGTTTCCGTGATGCCGAGCAGCTTCAGCTTGCGGTGGAGTGCCGAGCGTTCCATGCCGATGAAGGTCGCGGTACGAGAGATATTCCCGGAGAAACGCCTGATCTGGACGCGAAGATATTCGCGTTCGAAACTCTCCCGCGCTTCACGCAGGGGGGCGCCCATGATCGCGTTGGCGCTGCCGCCCAAATCACCCGGGTCACCAAGCACTTCGGCCGGCAGCATATCGAGATCGATCTGTCCGATCCGATCACCTGGAGCGAGGATGATCGTACGTTCGACGACATTGCGTAGTTGGCGTACGTTACCCGGCCATTCGTACGACTGGAGCGCAACCATCGCATCGGGCGCGATTTCCGGCGTCGGAACACGGCGTTCGGCAGCGTAATGCGCCATAAAGTGCTGCACGAGGGCAGGGATATCCTCGCGACGGTCGGTCAGCGACGGTATCGTGACCGGCACGACATTGAGCCGGTAATAGAGGTCCTCGCGGAAGCGGCCCTCGGCGATCTCGACTGTAAGATCGCGCGCGGTGGCGGACACCACTCGAACGTCCACCCTCACGACTCGCTGTCCGCCGACGCGGCTGAAACTCTGGTCGGTCAGCACGCGCAGGATGCGACCTTGGGTGGCGATCGGCATATCGGCGATCTCGTCGAGGAACAGCGTTCCTCCATGCGCTTGTTCAAGGAGTCCGGGCCGCACCAAGTCACCCCCCTCCTCCACGCCGAACAGCTCTTCCTCGACCCGCTCCGGGGTCATCCGCGCCGCGCTGACCACGACAAACGGCGCATCAGCCCGCTGACTCCAGCCGTGCAACAGTCGCGCGGCGATTTCCTTCCCGACGCCGGCAGCGCCCATCACCATGACCCGGCTGCCAGTCGCTGCTACCCGCTTCAGAGTGGCCCGCACGCCGTTAATCGCTGTCGAACTGCCGGTCAGATCGGTATCGCGCCCGGCGGACGCGCGGAGCGATGCCACCTCGCGGCGAAGGCGCTCGGTCTCGGTCGCGCGTGCGACCATCAGCAAGAGCCGTTCAGCCTCGAACGGCTTTTCGATGAAGTCCGCCGCACCGCGCCGGATTGCCGCCACCGCGGTATCGAGGTTGCCGTGACCCGAGATGACCAGCACTGGAATCGACGGATCGCGCCGTTTGATCTCATCGAGCAGGTCGAGCCCATCAAGGCGCGAACCCTGTAGCCAGACATCGAGCAGGACGAGCGAAGGACGACGCTCGGCGATCGCCTCGAGTGCCGCGTCGCTATTCGCGGCATCGCGCGTGCCGTAGCCTTCATCGCCGAGCACGCCGCTGACCAATTCGCGAATATCGCGTTCATCGTCCACAATGAGGATGTCGAGCGCCATGGTTAAATCCGAGTCTGTTGGAGTTCCGGAGGGGCGACGCCACCGTCGCCGCCGAGCGCGGCAAGAGCCGCGCGGTCGAAGCGGATCGTCACGCGGGTGCCGCCATCGGGTGCATCGGAAAAGGCAATATCGCCCATATGTTCCTCAACGATCTTCTTGACGATTGCGAGGCCCAAACCCGTACCACGTGTGCGTGTCGTCACATACGGCTCGACGATACGATCGCGCGCCGCGGGCAGCCCCACCCCGTTGTCGGTCACCTCGACGACGACATAATCATCGTCTTCATTGCGCAGCGCCAGCGTGATCGCCCCCTGCGGCCCCTCGCCGCGCGCCTCGATCGCTTCGACGGCGTTTTTGACGATGTTGGTGAACGCTTGACCAAGCTGGCGGCGATCGCAGACGAGCGCCGGATCGGGCAGATCGTTGACGAGCGTAAAGCGAAACGTCGGGTGAGCAACCTCGTGGAGGAACAGCGTCTGCCGCGCGATATCAACGAGGCTTTCGTTGCGAAAAACCGGCTTTGGCATCCTTGCGAAGGATGAGAATTCATCGACCATCCGCCGCAGATCGCCCACCTGTCGCACGATCGTCTCGGTCAACCGCGAAAAAGTGCCGTCGTCCTCAGCAATCTGCTTGCCATACCGCCGCTGAAGCCGTTCGGCGGCGAGCTGGATCGGGGTCAACGGGTTTTTTATCTCATGGGCAATACGCCTCGCCACGTCCGACCAAGCGGCACGACGCTGGTCCAGCAGCTGCCCGGTAATGTCGTCGAAGGTGAGGATCGGTCCTTCGCTCGCGCGGGTGATCTTCACCGCCAGCGTCTTGGCGTCGGCGCCGGTGCCGATCTCGACGATCGCCTCTCGCTCATCCTGCTCGACGAGCGTCGCAAGTTCGGGTGCGATGTCACGGAGCGATCGGCCCGCAGGGTTCTCCTCGCCGGCATCGAGCAATGCTGCGGCCGAGCGATTCATCAACCGGATGGCCCCACCCCGATCGACCGAGACCACCCCTGCCGTGACGCCTGACATGACCGCCTCGATAAGCGCCCGGCGGCTTTCCAACGCCCCCGTCTGGGCCTGCAGCTGTCCGGTCATCGTATTGAACGCGCCCGCAAGCGTGCCGATCTCGTCTTGAGTCGCGGCCTCGGGCACGCGGACGGTCAGATCCCCCTCGGCGATGCGGTGTGCGGCGGCGACCAGAGCGCCCACCGGACGGACCAGCCGATCCGCCACTTCGAGCGCGATCCACACCGCGATGGCGACGATCAGCAGCGAAACGACAAGCAACGCCGCATTGAATCGCAACTGCAAGGTACGCGAGCGTATCTGAAGCGCCCGATAATCCGAAACCACGGCCTCACCCCGCCGCAGCTGCAACGCCAATTGCTCGTCGAACACACGCGCCGCGTAGAGATAGCTGTGGGACCCATAGGCGATCGGCACGACCGCGCCGACGCGATCGCGGTTACGAACCGTTACCACCCCCGCGCCCCGGTCGATCTGATCCATAATCCGCGGCGTGACGATATTGTCGATCGGCCGTCCATATGGGTTGAGCACGACGAGCGGATTGCTGTCGCCGCGTTTGACGATCATCGCCTCTGACAATTCGCGGCGATAGGTTTGAAAAACCAAGCCTTCCTGAAACTTTTTGCTCTCGATCGGCAGCGTTTGGAGATAATTGGCGAGATCGCCGCTCATCGCGCGGGTTTCGTCGGCGACGCGCGTGAGTTCGCGCTGGTAATTTTCGCGAACAAGCGAGGTCGCATTTTCCAGCATCCCGCGCGCGCGCTGCGACGACCAGAATTCGACCCCGTACTGGAACAGCAGCGAGGCGAAGATCACCACAAGGAGTGTCGGCACCGCCGCGATTGCCGAAAAAAGCGCGACGAGCCTGACGTGCAGCCGCGCGCGCCCTCCGATAGGCGACCGCGAGGCACGTCGCATCGCGATGCGGCGACCGATCAGGACCAGTAAAAGCACGCCCGGCAACAGGTTGGCGACGAGCAACAACGCGACCAGCGGCGGCCGCAGCAATACCTGCGACGCCGCGCCGTTGGCGATGACGAAGTAACTCGCGGTGGCCACTGCCGCCGCGATAGCGAGGATAAGAAACTCAATGGCGGGCGTGACGCTGAGCGATCGGAACCGATCGACCGGTAGTAGCCTGGGTGATACCGCGGCATTCATCGTGCTTTCCATACAACGCCAGCGTTGCAAGGAAAACACACTTTTAATCGGACTGCCGCGCTTCGGGCTCGCCCGACCGTTCGTCGCTCGCGTTGGAGAACAGCATATTCAGCCGTCTGCGCAAGGTATTGCGGATGGAATCAACGCACTTGTGCGCGGTCACTTGTACGAGCGGCTCGCCAAGCATTGCGCGTTCA
>JBDSKT010000219.1:0-4252 GCA_039916765.1 Sphingomonas sp. | reverse complement strand
ACTCCACGAAATAATAGGCCGATGCCGGGACTATCCTTAGCCGTCCGTGTGGCGTGACGGTCGTTCGGGATGTGTCGAGCGTGATTAGTCGCTCTTCGATTGCATCACGAAACATAGCGGATAGACCTGCTCGACAGTGTTTTACAAAGGCGGAAAACCATGAATCGGCGTGACTTCATCTCAGCCGCCGCGGCACTCGGAGCGACCGGTCTATGGGCTTCCGGCGCACCAGCTGAATCACGGATATCGTGGCGCGAGAACCGCGACCTGTTTCCTCAGGGAGTGGCATCGGGCGATCCGGATGACCGTAGCGTCATGTTATGGACGCGACGCCCGTTCGCCGGAAAAGAACGAGCAATGTTGACGGTGGAAGTCTCGTTGGATCGCGATTTTCGGGCAGTGGTTGCGGCCGTCAAGGCGCCGATTGTCGCAGAGGCGGATTGGACGTGTCGTGCGCTCGTCGGCGGCCTCAAGCCGGCCACCGAATATTGGTACCGCTTCACTGACGACACCGGCAATGGCAGCCGCGTGGGGCGTACCATCACCGCGCCGCGCGCGAACGACCCACGTACCGTCCGCTTTGCCTTCGTATCATGCCAGAGTGTCAACGAGGGGGCGCAGAACGCCTTCAGGCGTATGATCTGGGAAGACGAGCGGGCAGCGTCCGATCAACGCCTCGGCTTCGTACTCCATCTGGGCGACTTCATCTATGAGGTGGTCGAATATCCGGAGGAGATAGCGCATCGCTATGACCGCACGGTATTCGACATCGGCAAGGTTCCCGACGCGCGCAAGGTTGGGAATTTCCACGTGCCGACCACGCTCGACGGTTACCGCATGGTGTATCGCGCGCATATCGACGACCCCGATATCCAGGATGCGCGCGCGCGCTGGCCATTTGTCTGCATTGGCGACAATCACGAATTCTCGTGGCAGGGCTGGCAGAGCTTCATCAAATATGATGGCAAGGTGGAGCCGGCGCAGCAATTGCGCGTGGCGGCGAACCAGGCGTGGTGGGAATATATTCCGTCGCGTGTCGTCAAGGCGTCGGGTAGCGATCTGACGGCTTTTGCGCCCCCAGCCGTGAAGAACGCACCGATCGCCACACTTGATGCGCACGGGCTAGGCGACGAACCCAACAACCTCGCCGCGATCGGCAGCATGACGGCGTATCGTGCGGTTACCTACGGGCGCCACGTCGAACTGATCATTACCGATTTCCACAGCTACACGATGCAGGATCCCACGGATCGCCCCGAAGCGTCGGCATTCAATGTTCCGGGCTTTCCTTTCTTCTTTCCGCAAGAGGCGTTGGAAATTCTCGACGCTGGGCGCAGTTATGACACCAACAAGGCGCCGGAAACGATCGCGCTCGGCACCGCCGCAATCCCCAATTTCCGCAAGGACGAACCGACATTCACCGTGCTCGGGCAGACGCAGAAGGCGTGGCTCAAGCAGCGTATCGCCGGCTCGAAGGCCACTTGGAAAATCTGGGCGGCGACCAATGGCACGCTGGAGATGCGTGCTGACCCGCAAAACCTGCCGGCCGGGCTGACCAAACCATGGCCCGGAAAGGGGTATGCGACGTTTGGCGGCGGCGATTTCAGCTCGGCGCTGAGCGAACGCGCGGAAATCTACGACCTAGTGCGCGAAGCCGGCGTCTCCGGCTTCGTCACGGTATCGGGCGATCGGCATAGCTTTTGGGCAGGCTATGCCGCCAAAACCCTGCCCCCAGCAAAATTCGATCCGGTCGGTGTTACCTTCATTACCGGATCGATCTCCGCGCCGGGGCTTGCCGAAGCGCTGGAGCACGGCCTGAAAGGACATCCGCTGCGGGCGATGTTCGCCACGCAAGGCGCGTCGGGGCCGGAGAATACGATCAACCTCCTGCTCAAACATGGCGTAAAAAGCGCGCTGGAATATGCGCATAGCGGCGATATAGCTAAAGCGCGCGCGGTCACTAACCCCGATGTCGCTCCGCACGTCGAATTCGTCGATATGGCGGGCCACGGCTACTCTGTGGTGACGGCGGGTGCGGATACGATTGACACTGAATTCGTCTGCGTCCCCCGCCCCATCGCTCGCGCCACGACGCCCGATGGCGGCCCGGTACGCTACCGCGTCGCGCACCGGGCCGAACGCTGGAAGGGCGGTGAGAGGCCACGACTGCAACAGCGAGTGATCGAGGGAGACCCGAAACTGTCAGTCTGATGCAAGAAAGGTTTGCAACCAGGCGACGGAACCGACCGTCGGACGCGCCGATTAGCTGCGAGAGAGCCGCATTCCGGGGTTCCATCCGCTGTCATGCAAGAATGCTTTGGGGTCCTTCATCAAAATGATGTCGCGAATGGCGGCTCGTTTGTCCTGCGCGCGCTCATAATATGCTCGAACGATGCGATACCCCACCCAATAGCCCAAGTCGCCGGGCCGATCAGGCGTTCCCGGACCGTTCCAGAGCCATTTCTTCAAATCGGTCTCATCCTGATCCTTAACAAATTGCTCCTCGATTTCCCGTTCGCGTCCCTTGGTCCAGATCGATAACTGCGCGTTCCCGACGCCGCCCGAGATCCGCTCGCCGAGAAATTCGGCCCCGCCTTCCACCAGCGCGGCGGTCAACAGATTGATGTGCGGAATATCCTGCTGCGCCAGCGGCTGCTGAACGTGGATATATTCGTGCGCGATGAGACGGACGAAACCGGACGTCTTGTCCGCGCCGAGCATCGCCGAGCCACAGAGCGTTTCGAGGCCCATCAACACGCCAGCGTTGCTTGTGGTACCGCCGGTACGGCCTTCCCCGATCACGATGGTCACAGGCGGAAAGCTGGAAGCTTGATAAAGTTCTCCCAACTTCTGCAGCGCAATCGCGAGGCGCTGACGAACGATGGGCAAGGTCGCGGCGCAACTGCGCGCGCCGGCGAATATCTCGGGTTTCTTTTCAATTGCAGCGGCTATTCCCGCGCCGGTTATGTGGCGAGCCTTCACGAAGTCCATCAGGCCGCGCGTGCCCGGCGCTAGATATTGGCTGTCGAGGTCAATCGCTGCCGGATGGCCGTTAGCCTGCGCATAAACGCGGTAGAAGCGCTGGACATCCTCGGTGCGGATTTCGGGTACTGAAGCGCGCTTTCCGCTCGCCATGCTCGTGGACCCTATCGCCATGCCCGCCATCAAGGCTGCCGCTTGTAAACACGCGCGCATGACGAACGCCATATGTTAATTCCCTTTGACCGTGCGCAGCCTCGCACGCCTTATAAACCTTCGCCATCATTCGGAAGCGCTGTCTGTACCCGGATAGGGCGTACGACCCTTTGCGGCGTACGTTCGTGAATTTGAACTCAAGGGGCGCGCTGGCGCTCGGTAGTTTGATCCACGCTTTGCGCCCGGATTGCTGCCCATGCAGCCATTCCGACGCCGCCGGACGTGTGTTTATCGAGCGTATGACAAGCCGCGCCAACATGTCCCGATCTTCGCCGATCGAGATCACGGCAAACCGCACTGACTTAGTCCACATCAACAGACGGGATCACTAGATGGATCAAGAACCTTCGCCAAAAATGCTAAGCAAAGTCTGGATTGACGTACCGCCGGCGTTCGCGCGAGTTGTCCTGGCCACCGCGATATTTGCGATCGGGGCGCGGTCCCTCCTGAGCACCTCGGCGATCCCCGGCTGGCAGCCGCCCGGCCCCTTAACGTCGAGCGCGCTCTTCCTCCGATGCGACGCGCTTGCTCTTTGTATCCTCGCCGCGATGCTGCTCATGCGCACGGCGCGCCTTATCGCGGCATCGGCATTGGCGGCAATCTTTGCCTCTTGGATTGTGGCACTGCAAGGGTCATCCCTAGCGAAGGCGCCCTTGGTCGTGGTTTCGTGGCTTGGCGTGGCCGAGGTCGGCGCTGTTGCCGTGGCGCTGGCGTTGGTTGCGTTGCACGCGGCGAGGTCAATCACAGCTGTAAGCGGGTCGGCCTTCAACCGCTCGGCATTTATCATCTTCGGCATTTGCTGCATCGTATTCGGTGTCTCGCACTTCGCCTATCTCGATTTCACGACGGGGATGATCCCCCCCTGGCTCGTGGTGCCGCGCGCGCTCGCGGTGATTACCGGCGCCGCGCATATTGCCGCCGGGTTCGCCATCGCATCTGGATATATGCGGAAACTGGCTGCGACGCTCGAAGCGGTAATGATGGCCAGCTTCGTGCCGCTGATCAACCTGCCTCCCGTTCTCAAAACAGGCTCGACAACCGATATCGCATTCTTGTT
>JBDSKT010000218.1:0-2575 GCA_039916765.1 Sphingomonas sp. | reverse complement strand
CATGAAGCACAGCGCCTGCGCCGCTTCGCTCATGCTCTCCCGCCCGGCGGACAAACGTATCATGCTCAACGGCATCGTGATCCGCGCGACCGCGACGGTGCGGACGAAGTCGATGTCGTCGATCTTGGCCAGCGGCGTATCCGCCAGCATGTCGCCCAGCACCGTGCCCTTCACAGGCACCAGCGCATTGACCGGCACGCTCTCGGGATGGCGCGGCAGCGTGGCGAGCGCGTGGACGAAACCGACGCGGTCGGCGCGAGTTTCGCCCATCCCGACGATGCCGCCGCAGCACACATTGATGCCCGAATTGCGGACATGTTCCAGCGTCTCCAGCCGATCCTCGAACGTCCGCGTAGTGATGACCTCGTTGTAGCGCTCGGGCGAGGTATCGATATTGTGGTTGTAATAATCGAGCCCGGCTTGCGCGAGCATGTCCGCCTGTTTCGGCGTCAGCATGCCGAGCGTCATGCAGGTTTCCATCCCCATCTGGCGCACACCCTTCACCATCTCGACGATGGCGGGCATGTCGCGGTCCTTGGGGTTGCGCCACGCCGCACCCATGCAGAAGCGCTGCGATCCGCTGTCCTTCGCCTGCGCCGCCATTTGCAGCACCGCGCGCGGGTCCATCAGCTTGGTCGCCTTGACTCCGCTGTCGGCGGATTTCGATTGCGAGCAATAGCCGCAATCCTCCGGACACCCGCCCGTCTTGATTGACAGGAGCGTGCAGAGCTGCACCTCGCCCGCCGCATGATGCGCGCGGTGGACGGTCTGGGCGCGGAACATGAGTTCGTCGAACGACAAGTCGAACAGCTGGGCGATGTCCGCCCGCGTCCAGTCGGTGCGGATCATACGGGCTTCCTCGCCAGATACACGCCCAGCGCCATGACCGCGATGCCGAGAGCGCGCCTGGCGGTGAAGCTTGTCACCATCGCGCCCCAAAGCCCGAAATGGTCGATTGCCGCCGCTGCGACCAATTGCCCGAGCAGGACGAAGAACACCGCATTGCCGACCCCGATGCGCGGCGCCGCAAAGGCGATCGTGGTCGCGTAGAATATCATGAAGATCGCGCCGAGCCAGATGTACGGCCGATCGAACACGAACGCTTCGCGCGGCGGAAATCCGACGATCGCGAGCAACACCAGGCTCAGGACCAGGCCGATGACGAAGGTGACGGTGCTGGCTGCAACGGGGCTGTGCAGTTGCTGCCCCAGCGCCGAATTAAAAGCCGCGAATATGGGAATGCCGAGCCCGGCGACGAACATCATCGTCGCAAGCGGGACGAAACCCAGTTGCGCTTGCGTGGTCATTCCGCCGCCTCGTTCGCGGGAGGCATGTTGTGGCCGAGCAGCCGCAACACCTCTTCGGCTGCCTGGATCAAATTGGTGCCGGGGCCGAAGATCGCCTGCACGCCCGCGTCGCGCAGTGCCTGGTAATCCTGCGCCGGGATCACCCCGCCGGCCACCACCTTGATGTCCGCGCGGCCGGCATCGCGCAGATGATCGATCAGCGCCGGTATCAAAGTCTTGTGTCCCGCTGCAAGGCTCGAGGCACCGACCACATCGACCTGCTGCTCGATCGCCAGTTTCGCCGCCTCGTCCGGGGTCTGGAACAGCGGACCCGGCACCACTTCGAACCCGAGGTCGCCGAACATGCTGCTGACCAGATTGGCGCCCCGGTCATGCCCGTCCTGCCCCATCTTGGCGACGAGCATGCGGGGTTTGCGACCCAAACGCCGCTCGGTTGCGGCGACACCTTCCTCGAGCCGGTCCCAGCGAATGTCGCCCTCGTACGCGCCGCCATAAATGCCGCTGACCGGGGTCGGGCTGGTGCCGTAGCGCCCAAACACGTCTTCCATCGCGGAAGATATCTCGCCCAGTGTCGCGCGGCCACGTGCCGCTTCTACCGCAAGCGCGAGCAGGTTGGCCGAGCCTTTCGCCCCCTCTCGCAGCGCATCCAGTGCCGCCTGGCATGCCGTCTCGTCACGCGCCGCCTTGGTGCGCTCGATCCGCGCAATCTGGCCCGCGCGAACGGCGTGATTGTCGACATCTAGAATGTCGATCGCCGCTTCCTCGGCCAACCGGTATTTGTTCACCCCGACGATCACATCCTCGCCGCGATCGACCCTCGCGGCGCGGGCCGCCGACGCCTCCTCGATCATCGCCTTGGGCCAGCCCGCCGCGACCGCCTTAGCCATCCCGCCCTCGGCCTCGACCCGCTCGATAATCTTCCACGCCTCGTCGACCAGCGACTGGGTCAAGCTCTCGATGTAATAGGAGCCGCCGAGCGGATCGACGACCTTGGTCATCCCGGTTTCTTCCTGGATCACGATCTGCGTGTTGCGCGCGATGCGGGCGGAAAAGTCGGTCGGCAGCGCGATCGCCTCGTCGAGCGCATTGGTGTGCAGGCTCTGCGTCCCGCCGAGCATCGCGGCCATCGCCTCGATCGTGGTGCGGATGACGTTGTTGTACGGGTCCTGCTCCTGCAGCGACACGCCGCTGGTCTGGCAGTGCGTGCGCAGCATCTTGGAGCGCTCGTCCTTGGCGCCTAGCTCGCTCATCACACGGTGCCACAACGT
>JBDSKT010000217.1:0-9383 GCA_039916765.1 Sphingomonas sp. | reverse complement strand
CAGATCGGCCGATGCCCCTCCGCGCACATGCGGCTGTTGGTCAGGATTTGCGCGATCGCATCCTTCGCCGCCGGCCCCTGCTCGGCCTCGTAGGCGACACCCAGCGCGCGAATATAATCCATCGGGTGATAGTAGCTGATGAACTGAAGCGCGTCGGCGACGCTCTCGATCAGATCGGCGGCGCGGATGGTCGTGGTCATGGCATTCCCTTATGCGCGCCGATCGCCTTGGCCAAGTTACGAAAAATCTTTCCTTCACCATCCGGCGAAAGCAATTTCGCAAGATTCGTTGGCTAGATGCAACGACGTGATAGGTCCGCTTCATCCATTCCGCTCCCTGGCCGGCGCCGCCGGCGCGCTGGGCAGCGATCTCATGCCGCACGGCGAGTCGGCCACGCGGCAGGAAGATGCGCTGAGGATCCAGGTGGAGCATTTGCGCTCGATCTGGCCGCTGACCTTCCTCGCGATCTGCTGCACGACCGCGCTGATCGCCGTGGCGGCGTCCGCGCTGCGCCAGCCTCACGCGATCACCACGGTTTCGATACATGGCGGCATCAGCGTTTGTTGCGGGCTGGTGCTGATGGCCGGGCTCGGGATTGCCGGGCGCGGCTGGCAACCGCACACACATGTCCGCCTCGCGGTGCTGTGCAGCACCGGGATCGCGATCGGGCAGCTGTCGTTGCTCGCGCTGGCGGTGCGATTTCCGTTCGGCAGCTATCACCTGGCAAGCTGCCTCGCGGTTTCCGGCACGATCGTCGTCACGTTCGTCGCGCTCCACCCGGTGCGGGCGGCAACGCTTGGTTTTGCCGGTGCACTGGTCACGGCGATCGGCGTGCAGACCGGTCCGGGGCTGGTCTGGGCCGTCGCGCTGACGTTCCTTGTGTGCCTCGTCATCGCCACCTACCGCCTGACACAGATCGACCGCTTCGCGGCCGACGATCGCGAGCAGGTCGATACCCAGGGCAAGATGGCGACCCGGCTCGTCGCCGAATTCGAGACGCATTCCACGGGCTGGTTCTGGCAGACCGACGCCCAGGGCCGCGTCGCCTATCTCTCGGCCAAGGTCGCCGCCGAGCTGGATACGGCAAAAACGGCGGCGGTCGGCGCGCCGCTCGTCGCGCTGTTCCGCATCGACAGCGCCGCGCCGGAAACCGAACGCACGCTCGCCTTCCATTTGTCTTCGCGCACCGCCTTCTCGAACTATTCGGTCCGCCCCGCCGTCCCCGGCAAGCTCGAGCGCTGGTGGTCGATCTCGGGCCGGCCGATCACGGACGATCTCGGGCGGTTCCAGGGGTTCATAGGCTCGGGCAACGACCTCACCGAAAACCGCCGTGCCGAAGCCGAGATCACGCGCCTCGCGCTGTTCGACAGCCTCACCGGCCTGGCCAATCGCCAGCGCATGCGGCTGTCGCTCGACCAATCGCTCAACCAGCAATCGAGCGGCCACCGCGCCACGTCGCTGTTCCTGCTCGATCTCGACCGGTTCAAGGCGGTCAACGATACGCTCGGCCATCAGACCGGGGACCATCTGCTCAAGCAGGTCGCGCAGCGCCTGCAACGCGCGATCGGCGACGCCGGGCTGGTCGGCCGGCTAGGCGGCGACGAATTCGAGGTGGTCCTGCCAGGCGAAGCCAATCGCGACCGGCTCGCCGCGCTGGCGGCCGAGGTCATCGCATCGCTCTCGCAGCCCTATTTCATCGACGGCTCGTCGATCACGATCGGTTGCTCGGTCGGCGTCGCCATCGCGCCCGAGCATGGCAGCGACGCCGAGACGCTGGTGCGCAATGCCGATCTCGCGCTGTACGCGGCGAAGGGGGATGGGCGCGGCATCCACCGTTTCTTCCGCGACGAATTGCTCGCCGGCGCGCGCAGCCGCAAGCAGCTGGAGGACGATCTGCGCCAGGCGCTGACGCAGGATCAGCTCTATGTCGCATATCAGCCGGTCGTCTCGACCAGGACCGAGCGGATCGTCGGCTATGAAGCGCTGGTGCGCTGGAACCACCCGACGCGCGGCGCGGTCAGCCCGACTGATTTCATCCCGGTCGCCGAGGAATGCGGGCTGATCGAGGCGATCGGCGAATGGGTGCTGCGCACCGCATGCATGGAGGCGGCGTCCTGGCCCCACGACGTGCGGGTCGCGGTCAACGTGTCGCCGATCCAGTTCGCCAATCCCGCGCTCCCGACGATCGTCACCAGCGCGCTGGCCAAATCGGGCATCGCGGCGTCACAGCTCGAACTCGAGATCACCGAGGGCGTGTTCCTCGATGAAACCGCTTCGTCGGAGCATATGTTCAAGATGCTCAAGGGGCTGGGCGTTCGCCTCGCGCTCGACGATTTCGGCACCGGCTATTCGTCGCTCGGATATCTCAAGAAGGCGCCGTTCGACAAGATCAAGATCGACCAGAGCTTCGTCAAGGGCGCCGCGGTCGCGGGCAACCGCAATGCCGCGATCATCAAGGCGATCGTCACGCTGGCCGATACGCTCGGCATGGAGACCACCGCCGAAGGCGTCGAGATCCAGGACGAGATCGAGCTGATCCGCGAGCTCGGCTGCAGTCACATCCAGGGCTATGTCTACGGCAAGCCGGCGCGCGCCGAAGAGGTCGCCAAGCAATTGCTCGTCAATGACGGCCTCGCCACTGCGAGCGGCTACCGCGTCAGCCGCGCGCCGCGCACCACGATGCTTCGCTCGGCGCGGATCGCCGCCGACGGCGCCGAGGGCGAGGTGCGCATCCGCAACATGTCATCGACGGGCGCGCTGATCGACGGGATCGAGATCGACGGTGAACTGGCCGAGATCGATGTGATGATCGAGCTGCTCGAAGACCAGATGTTCCCCGCCAAGCTGCGCTGGGCAGCCGACGGCAAGGCTGGCCTGGAATTCGCCGAGACGTTCAACATGGAACGCCTGAACCCCGTCGTCGTCCCGGCCTCGTTGCTGCGCAAGGCGAGCTGAGCCTCCATCGCCGGAACAAGTCCGCCGTCCGGATGGGAAATCCGGACGGCGGTTCGTGTATCAACCGCGCGAGGACGGCGCGGGCGCGGCGCCATCGGCTGACGGCGGCGGCGGAGCCTGCATGCCTGTCGTGCCGCGCGGAAGGGGAGGCGGTGCCACGCCCGGGCCGCCGGCGGGACCGCAACCGCCGGGCGGCGGGGGCGGCGCACCCCGTCCACCGGGCGGCGGCGGCCCGTCCCGACCTGGTCCACCCGGACCGCCTGGCCCCCGACCGCCACCCGGCCCACCGCGCCCGTCCGGCCCACGGCGTGGCCCGCGGCCGACCGGTTCGACCGTCCCGTCCTGAGCGACCATGAACGACGCGCGCAGCTGCCCATCGTCATAGCGGCCCTGCACCGTCACCGGTGCCCCGGCCTGCACGACGCCCCGCCCGTCACGGCCGACATCGACCATCGCGCGGCCACTCGAATCGACGACGACGAAGCGATCGCCATAAACCTCCGCGACCTTGCCCTTGACCGTCACGATGCCGCTGCGCTGCGGCAGCGAAGCGATCGCGACCGGGTTGGCTGGCGCCATCTCGACCCCCGGCCGAGTCGCCGCGACCGCGCCGGCGCCGCCTGCCGCGCCCAGTGCGAGAAGCACCGCGCCGCCCAGACCCAATTGCGTCCGCCGCGAGAACCTCTTGTTGAAATCGACCATCGTCATTCTCCTTTGCTTGTCGGTACGCTCCTTCTAGCTTCCCCCCGCCGACCCGCGCTGAACCCTGTGGTTCAGGTTCGGTTTAGACCCGGCGCCTAGCGGTCCAGGCTGGGAGGAGACCCGAGGAGCCGATGCGCATCCTGTTGATCGAGGACGACGCGGCGTTGGCCGAGGGAATCGCCAGGGCGCTGCGCCGCGAGCAATTCGCCGTCGATTGCGCGGCGAACGGCGAGGACGGCGCACACCTCGGCGACACCGGCGCCTACGATGCCGCCGTGCTCGATCTGGGCTTGCCGGTGAAGCCGGGGATCGCGGTGCTGAAGGAATGGCGTGCCGCCGGGCGCGACTTGCCGGTGCTGATCCTGACCGCGCGCGACGGCTGGTCGGACAAGGTCGAGGGTTTCCGCGCCGGCGCCGACGATTACCTGACCAAGCCGTTCCGCGTCGACGAGCTGGTCATGCGGCTACGCGCCTTGATCCGCCGCGCCGCCGGCCACGCCGCCGCCGTCATCGCGTGTGGGCCGCTGTCGTTCGACGCGCCGACCGGCCAGTTCGAGCTCGACGGGCTGCCGCTGCGCCTCACCGCGTTCGAATGGCGCGTGCTCTCCGCCCTGATGCTACGCAAGAACATCGTGATCGATCGCCTCGACCTGCTCGAACGCGTGTACGAGACCGACGCCGATCCGGATTCCAATTCGCTCGAGGTGATCGTCGGGCGCCTGCGCAAGAAGATCGGCGCAGCGATGATCGAGACGGTGCGCGGCCGCGGCTACCGGTTGACGGACGTGGCGGCGTGAGGGGGCCGGCGTGAGGCTGGTCCCCCGCTCGATCCGCGGCCGGATGCTCGCCTTGTCGACGCTCGCCACCGCGCTTGCGCTGGCGGTCGCCGCGTTCGGCATCGGCCATGTGCTGGAGCGTTTCGTGATGCAGGGGCTCGACCAGCAGCTCGACGCCGAGCTCGCCTTGCTCGCCAGCACGGTACGCGGAGATGGTACGATCGACCGCGCCCGAATCGCGACGATGCGCGGATTGGCCGATCGGGGACCCGACTGGCGCTGGCGTATCGCCGCCCCGCGCGAGACGCTGGGTTCGGCCGATTTTCCCGATCTGAACGCCCCGCCCCCGCCGCCCGGCCCGCGCGGCGCGCCGCCGCCCGCTCCTCGCGACGCGGGCGAATACCGGCCGCGCGCGCTCGACACTCGGGGCGACGGCGATCACTCGCTGCACGCCCGGCAACTCGCGCTCGACACGCCGGCCGGGAAGGTCGTGCTGACCGCCGCCGCGCCCCGCGCCCTGATCGATCGGCCGATCCGCGCCGCGCTGGCGCCGCTGCTCGCCGCGTTGCTCGTCCTGGGCGTGGCGCTGGCGCTGGCGACGCTGATCCAGCTCCGTCTCGGCCTGCGCCCGCTTGTCCGGCTGCGCGAATCGATCGCCGCGATCCGCGCCGGCGCCGCGCGCCACCTCCCGCCGGACCAGCCCGCCGAACTTGCCCCGCTGGCCGCCGAGCTCAACGCGCTGATCGACCAGAATGCGGCACAGCTCGCGGCCTCGCGCGGGCATGTCGCCAACCTCGCCCACGGCCTCAAGACCCCGCTGGCGGCGCTGGCGCTGAAGCTCGATCCCGCGACCGACCCCGACGGCGCGCTCGCCGCCGAGATCGCGCGGATCGATGCCGCGATCCGCCATCATCTCGGGCGTGCCCGCGCCGACACGTCGGGCGGTGGCGCCGCGCGCCGGCACACGCCGCTTGCCGCCGCGATTGCCGGGTTGAGCGATGCGCTGGCCCGGATCCACGCCGATCGCGGCATCGTCATCACCGTCGACGTCGCGTCCGACATCGCGTTGGCGATCGACCCGCAGGATCTCGACGAGCTGCTCGGCAATTTGCTCGACAACGCCTGGCGCTGGGCGCGCTCGACGATTCGCGTGAGCGCGGCGCGCGACGGCGCCGCGGTGCGCATCGCCATCGCCGACGACGGGCCCGGCATCCCCGCCGCCGCCCGCGCCGCCGCGCTTCAGCCCGGCCGCCGCCTGGACGAATCGGGTGACGGACACGGCTTCGGCCTGTCGATCGCGCGCGAGCTTCTTGAACTCCATGGCGGTGCCCTCGCGCTCGACGCGACGCCGGGCGGCGGCCTCACCGCGATCGTCACGCTACCCCGCGTCATACCCGCGGCCGATATGGCTTGATGGCCCGGCGATAAAAAAAGCCCCTGTTCCCGCTTCGTCCCCTTGCGTTTCACGTAACCCTTAGGAACCCGCGCGTCGCGCCGTTCGCGCCCTGTTTCGGCACGACGAACGGAATCAAAATAGCGACGAATTGAGTCTTTAATTGGGTATTTACCGTCTTGCGTCTCTCGACGATCCGGCACAATCTGTTGGGGTTGAGTTCGGGGGCGGACCCAAGAACTGGTAGAGTGCCGGCTGCAATACCATATTGCGGAAGGGTGCCCTGCGCGCGGACGGAACCGGTAGGCGGGCAAATTGGCTCTGCCGTCGGACCGCCCGAAATGATAGCAAGGGGGTTCGCCTCCGATTCGAACGGACCGGGAACGCCGGTCGGATAGATGATTGAGACAGGGGCGGGACCGATGGACTTCAGAGATACGCAGGAAGCGAACGCACCCATGGCCACCGACGCGATCGACGCCACTGCCCCGGGCAGCATGGCCCATACCGCTCCCAAGGCGGCCGAAGGTTCGGCCAAGCTCAAGGCGCGGGGCGATTCGAAGGAGGTGAAGCCGCAGCTCTATCCGGTAGAGGTCGATCATTCGCGCGACGATCTGCTCACCGCGTTCGGTAAGGACACGCTCGACGACCGCTATCTGCTCCCCGGCGAGCGCTATCAGGATCTCTTCGTCCGCGTCGCCTCGGCCTATGCCGACGATCAGGCGCACGCGCAGCGCATCTACGACTACATCTCGCGCCTCTGGTTCATGCCCGCAACGCCCGTATTGTCGAACGGCGGCACCGGGCGCGGCCTGCCCATTTCGTGCTTCCTCAATTCGGTGCCCGACAGCCTCAACGGCATCGTCGATACGTGGAACGAGAATGTCTGGCTCGCCTCGCGCGGCGGCGGCATCGGCACCTATTGGGGCAACGTGCGCGGCATCGGTGAGCCGGTCGGGCTGAACGGCAAGACCAGCGGCATCATCCCGTTCGTCCGCGTGATGGATTCACTCACGCTCGCGATCAGCCAAGGCTCGCTACGCCGGGGTTCGGCGACATGCTACCTCGACATCTCGCACCCCGAGATCGAGGAGTTCCTCGAGATCCGCAAACCCTCGGGCGACTTCAACCGCAAGGCGCTCAATCTGCACCACGGCGTGCTCATCACCGACGCGTTCATGGAATGCGTGCGCGCCGGCGGCGAGTGGACATTGACCAGTCCCAAGGACGGCTCGGCGCGCGCCAAGGTCGATGCCCGCGCCTTGTTCCAGAAGCTGGTCGAGACGCGCCTCGCGACCGGCGAGCCGTACATCGTGTTCGCCGATCACGTGAACTCGAACATGCCCAAGCATCACCGCGATCTCGGCCTCAAGGTCTCGACCTCGAACCTGTGCAGCGAGATCACGCTGCCGACCGGCAAGGACCATCTCGGCAACGACCGCACCGCGGTCTGCTGCCTGTCCTCCTTGAACCTCGAGACGTGGGACCAGTGGAAGGACGAGAAGGGCTTCATCGAGGACGTGATGCGCTTCCTCGACAACGTGCTGCAGGATTATATCGACCGCGCCGAGCCGGGGATGGAGCGCGCGGCGTATTCGGCGATGCGCGAGCGCTCGGTCGGGCTCGGCGTGATGGGCTTCCACTCGTTCCTCCAGGCGCGCGGCCTGCCGTTCGAGGGCGCGATGGCCAAGTCGTGGAACCTGCGCATGTTCAAGCACATCAAGGGTCAGGTCGACGAGGCGTCGATGCAGCTCGCGGTCGAACGCGGCCCCTGTCCCGACGCCGCCGACATGGGGGTGATGGAGCGCTTCAGCTGCAAGATGGCGATCGCGCCGACCGCGAGCATCAGCATCATCTGCGGCGGCACCAGCGCGTGCATCGAGCCGATCCCGGCCAATATCTACACCCACAAGACGCTGTCGGGCAGCTGGTCGATCAAGAACCCGTATCTCGAAAAGCTGCTGGTCGAAAAATCGAAGAACTCCGACGCGGTGTGGAACACGATCCTCGAGCAGGGCGGCAGCGTCCAGCATCTCGATTTCCTCACGCAGGAGGAGAAGGATTGCTTCAAGACCAGCTTCGAGATCGATCAGCGCTGGATCCTCGAGCTCGCCGGCGACCGCACGCCGTACATCGACCAGGCACAGTCGCTGAACCTGTTCATCCCTGCCGATGTCGAGAAGTGGGACCTGCTGATGCTCCACTTCCGCGCGTGGGAGCTGGGCATCAAGTCGCTCTATTACCTGCGCTCGAAGTCGGTGCAGCGCGCCGGGTTTGCGGGCGCCGAATCGAACGGCGGGGTCGAAGCCGACAACACGATCGACGCGCCCAAGTTCACGGTCGAGAGCCGGGACTATGACGAGTGTCTGGCCTGTCAGTAGGATATCCCTCTCCCCTGGGAGAGGGAGGGAGGCGCAAAGCGCCGGAAGGGTGAGGGCAGTGCGCCTTTACGAACATCAACCGATCGGGACCGTTCCCCGCGCGTGGCAATTGGCGCGTAAGGGTGAGGACAGTAACGCTCGTTTGAGCACCTTGCCTTCACCCCGCGCCGCTACGCGGCTTGCCCCTCTCCCACAGGGAGAGGGGATTTGAGCTTACGCCTCTTCCTCGAACAGCACCGCATTGGCGCCGGTCGCGCTCAGCCGCACCGTGTCGCCCTCGACACCGGCGACCAAGCCGAGCGAGATGTAATGGTGGTGCCCGGCATGGCTGCCCTGCCCCTCGGACACATCCGCGCCCGAATCCTTCTTGGTCAGTTTGATGCGGTCGCCATCGACATGGTCGACCGTGCCGACATGCACGCCGTCGGCGCCGATGACGTCCATATGTTCCTTGATCGCGCTGGCGTCGGCCATGGTCATGCTCCTTGTTGGATGGTTCCGGATGCGCAACGCACGACCGCCGAGTTGGTCGCATGATCCCGCGCGCGCCGCTCATCATGGCCGCGGTGGCCGGCGTCAGCGCGATCGGCGCGGGCGTCGTCCTCACCCGCCCGGCGCGCGGCGAGGGCTCGGTCTACGCGCGCCGCATCGCCGGCACGATGCTGGGCGCGTTCGCGGTGATCCTCGGCGGCTTCGCCTATGCGCTGTGGTCGTGGGGAGCGAGCGCATGATCCTCACCGGCACCGAACAGACTGTGGCGCTCTGCTTGGGTGGCGTCTTTGGTGCGACCCTGGCGGCGTTCCCGAAGCGCATGGGGTTTTGGTTTTTGCAGCGCTACCAGAGGCGCTTTGCACAGCGCGTGGCCCGTGGCAGCGATCAGTTTTTTGAAGAGCAAAGACAGCTCGAAAGCTATCCTCCGATCACCAACCCTCGAATCATCCGGCTGTTCGGCATCGCGATGATTGCGTTCTGTTCGCTAAGTCTTCTGCTCAAATTCAACTATCTGTAATTCGGAGTAACCCTCATGTCCCTCACCGAAGCCCGCAAGCAGTACAAGCCGTTCGAATACCCCTGGGCGTTCGAGTTCTGGAAGCGTCAGCAGCAGATCCACTGGATGCCCGAGGAAGTGCCGCTCGGCGAGGATTGCCGCGACTGGGCGCAGAAGCTCAGCGACCA
>JBDSKT010000216.1:0-14224 GCA_039916765.1 Sphingomonas sp. | reverse complement strand
CGAGCGCGGTGCCGCGCCCGCGCCCAGCGAAACGGTCGATAGCGCCAGGCTGGCGATTGCTGCTGTGACACGGGACGTGCTCTTCTTCATGACGTTCCCCAAAATCCCCGGTCGGGCGGCAGCAGGTATCCGCATTCGTCGCGCACGCCGCCGGGGCGATCCTCCTTGAGCCAGATCGGACCGTCAAGATCGACGAACGCCGACAAGCGAGCGATGTGCAGCGCCGGGGCGATCGATAGCGAGGAACTGATCATGCAGCCGGTCATCAGCCCCAGGCCGAGTGCCTGCGCGTCGCGCGCCAGCTCAAGCGCTGCGGTCAGCCCGCCCGATTTGTCCAGTTTGACGTTCACATAGTCGTACCGCTCGGCGATCGAGGCAAGATCTGCCGCGATGTGCACCGATTCGTCGGCGCAGATCGGGACGGCGCGCTCGAAGCCCGCGAGCCAGTCATCGGTGTCCGCGGGCACGGGTTGTTCGAGCAAGCCGACCTTCAGATCGGCGAGCGTAACCTGCATCGCCTCGACAAGCGTCTGGTCCCAGCTCTCGTTGGGATCGACGATCAGCGCGGCGTCGGGTGCCGCGTCGCGCACGGCGCGGATCGCTGCCGCCGGATCGCGCGCATCCACCTTGATCTTGAGCAGCGGCGCGCGCGCCACGTCGTGCGCTGCCGCGGCCATCGCTTCGGGGGTGTCGATACCGATGGTCAGCGCGCTCGCCAGTCGCTTTGGCGCCGGGTCGCCGATCAGCACCGCCACATCGCGGCCAGATCGGCGCGCTTCGAGATCCCACATCGCGCAATCGATGGCATTACGCGCAGCGCCCGACGGCAGCAGCCGTTGCAGCTCTGCGCGATCCGCCCCCGCCGTAATGGCGCCGCGAATTCGGTCGATGTCGTTTATCGCGGTATCGATCCGCTCGCCGTAGCGCGCATAAGGCACGGCTTCGCCCCGGCCCGACACGCCATCTTCGTCGGTGATCGTCACCACGATAACGTCCGCCACCGTCTTCACGCCCCGCGAAATGCGGAACGGGCGGCTCAGCGGGAGGCGATCGTGCCGGGCTGTGATGGTGCGAGGCATAGCAGTTCGTCGAGCAGCGAATCGACCCCGAGCGCGATCGGATCGGTGCACGGCAGGCCGAGCAACTGCTCGGTCTCGTTACAAACCCGGTCGCGCTCCCGCGCAGCTAGGCCGGCGGTGTTAAGGCAGACGCCCACCGCGCGCACCTTGGGGCTGGTCAGCCGCGCGGCGGAAAGATTGGCGTCGAGGCATTCGCGCAGGCCCGGCAGCGCACGCCCCGGAATACCGCGCATATGCTCGCGCTGCGGATCGTGGCACAGCACCAGCGCATCGGGTTGGGCGCCGTGGAGCAAACCTATCGATACGCCGGCGAAAGATGGGTGAAACAACGAGCCTTGCCCCTCGATCACGTCCCAGCCGTCGTTCGTGCGCGCCGGGGCGAGTTGTTCGATCGCGCCCGAGATGAAATCGGCGACCACCGCATCGACCGGCACGCCGGCACCCGCGATCAGGATACCGGTCTGCCCGGTCGCGCGGAAATCCGCCGTGATGCCGTGCTCTTGCAGTCCCCGCACCAGCGCGAGCGAGGCGTACATCTTGCCGACCGAGCAATCGCTGCCCACCGTCAGCAGGCGGCGCCCGGCGCGGACATAGCCGGTGCCGACGATCAGATCGGCGGGCGGGTCGCGCACGTCAAATAGCTGCGCACCGTACCGCTCGGCCAGCGCGGCGAGCCGCGGCACGTCGCGCAACCGCTGATGAAGTCCGGCGGCGACGTTCATCCCCGCCTCGATCGCGGCGGCCGCGTCCGCGATCAGCGTCTCGCCCATCGTGCCGCCCGAATTGGCGATGCCGAGCACCAGCGTGCGCGCGCCGGCCGAGGCCGCTTCGGCCATGCTGAGCCGAGGCAAGCCAAGCGTGAAGGGGCAGTCGTCATGGCGGAATTCGCCCACGCAATCCGGACCGCGGAAGGTGGCAAGGCCGCGCGAGGTCTTGATTCCGACGAAATCGGTGCTGCTGCCAAGATAAAGGAGGTAGGGCGCGGGGATCATGGCGACCGATGGTATCGACCGCCGCGCCGCGTCTCTCATAATCAGTGCGGGCGCGACTATAGCTTGCCTTTATGGCGCATCAATCACCTGTGCGAGCGTCTTGAGGAAATCGGTCGCGAGGGCCGTTGGCGGGCGATTGAGCAGAAACATCGCGTGGACATCAAACGTCAGCAGCGGCTTGAGCGGCCGCATCGCCAGGCCCGGGGCCAACGCTGCCTGGGCCGTGAAACTATCGACCACGGTGACCCCGACGCCCTGCCGGACCAGGGCCGAAGCGATATAAAAGGTGCGTGCCGAGACGACCTCGTCAAGTTCCAGATCGAGCCGCTGCAACTCCTGCGTGAACAGCTGCCCGATCGGCCCGCTCGCGGCGACGCTGATGAAGCGCTGGCCGCGCAGTGCCTCCAGTTCCAGACGAGCAGGCGCATTGGGCATGTCCGCCTCACGGTAAAGCACTACCAACTCACCCTCGCCGAGCCAGCGATGACCGAGCGGCGCGGCATGCGGCACCTCATAGGCGATCGCCACGTCGGTCTCGCGCTCGTAAAGCTTGCGCAGCAGGTCGTCGTGATGAACCGTCTGCAAGTCGAACTTGACGTTGTGGTGCGTGCGCAGGAAGCGCGAAACCGCGGTCGGCACCGCGTCCAGCGCGAGCGACGGCAGCGCCGAGAGCCGTAGTGTCCCGCCCGCGCCACGCCGCAAGTTGCGCCCGGCTTCGCGCAGTGCGTAGACGCGGTCCTGGATTTCGCTGACCTCGCTGAACAGGATGTGCGCGTCCTCGGTCGGCACCAGGCGGCCCGCGGTTCGTTCGAACAAGGGGAAACCAAGCAGCGATTCGGCATGGCGCAGCGTCTTCGACACCGACGGCTGCGAGATGTTGAGCGCGCGCGCCGCGCCGCTGACCGAGCCGTTGACATAGACCGAGTGGAAGATCTCGATGTGCCGCAGGTTCATCGCGGTACGCCCGCTGCAAGTATTTCCTCGGTCGCGGTATAGCCCGAGCGGGTGCCGGGGGTCGCCGGAACATCGGTGCCGAAATAGGCGATGCCGGTGCCGCGCGCGGGATCGATCCACAGCCCCGACCGGAGGCCGTAGGCATCGCCGAGATGGCCAAGCCGCTGGCGCCCGTCGCCGAACGGATCGTCCCGACAGCCATCGATCGGTGTCGCGAGAAAGGTCACGGCAAGCCCATAACGGCAGAGCTGCCCTTGCCAGGTGTCGCCGTTCGACTCGGCCCCCACTTTGCCGTTCCACGTCCAGACCGGTGTTTCGAGCAGCGAGATCGATGCGGGCCGAAGCACCCGAACGCCGTCGAGCGCGCCGCCGTTCAGCAGCATCCGCCCGATCCGCGCGAGCCCGCGTGCCGAGATGTAGAGCCCGCCCTGGGGTGAGAAGCTCGCGCCGTTTGCCCCCGCGCGCCAGGTCGATAGGTCGCAGCCACCGTTTTGCGCCGGGACGATTGGGCAGGCCGGGCGACGGCCATGATTATCGTCGCGGGTGGCCGTGCCGTCGCGGTACTGGACGACGATATGCGCCACCGCCGCGTCCGAACAGGCGACGAAGTTATAGCAGGCGTCGATCCGGAGCGGCGCCAATACCAGCCGGTGCATCAACCGGTCAAATCGCTCGCCGGTCGCTTTTTCCATCACCGCTGCGACGACCGGAAAATTGAAATTGGTATAGCGGAAGTAGGTGCCCGGCGCATGGTCGGCATCCCACGCCTTGGGATCGGCGAGAACCCGCTGCATATGGGTGCCGAACGGCAGCACATAATCGATCGTGTCGGTCAGGCTGGACCGATGAGACAGTAGCAGCCGTAGCGTGATCGGCGTGTCGGGAAAGGCCGGATTGCGCAAACGCCAGCCGAGTATCGTCGATACATCGGCGTCGAGATCGAGCATGTGTTGTTCGGCCAGGTGAAGGACGCCGATCGCGGTGACCAGCTTCGATATCGAGGCGATGCGTGCGGGATCATCAGGCGTCGCCGCGCGGTTGGCGGCGGCATCGGCAAGGCCTTCCGCGCTGGCCGACGTCTCGCCGTGACGGTCGAAGGTCACGCGCGCGGTGGCGGCGGGCTGAACTGCGGCGAGCGCAAGAGCGGCGAGGATCATGCATCCAGTCTATGGTGCGCGAGGCGGCACGGCAACGCTTGGTGACGGCGCGTGCAGAAAAGCCTTGCCATTTCACCGCGATCCCGTTCCGCTGGCGCTGTAGCGAAAGGGAAAGCATGTCGCAGGCAACCAAGATCTTGCTGGCGCTGATCGGCGGGTTGTTGATCGGCATCGCGGCGGCGGCGGTAAACCCGGCGGCGGCGACGGCGGCCATGACGGTGACCCAGCCGGTCGGATCGGCGTGGCTGCACGGCCTTCAGATGGTGATCGTGCCGTTGATCGTCGGGTTGCTCGTCACCGGCGTCGGCGCGGCGGCGGATGCGGCGCGCGCCGGGCGGATCGCGTTTCGCGCGGTGCTGACCTTCGTCGTGATCCTGTGGTCGACGACATTGATGGCGGCGGTCGTCATGCCGTTATTGCTCGACTGGTTCCCATTGCCTGCCGCCTGGTCCGACGCGCTGCGTCATTCGCTGACCGCGGCGCAGCCGGTGGGGACAGTGCCGACGCTCGGCGCGTTCTTCGATTCGATCGTGCCGTCGAACATCGTGTCGGCGGCGGCTGGTGATTCGTTCCTCCCGCTCACGGTCTTCGCGCTGGCACTCGCGTTCGCCATTACCCAACTCAAGCCCGAACCGCGCAAATTGCTCACCGACTGGTTCCAGGCCTTTACCGACGCGATGCTGGTGATCATCGGCTGGGTGTTGAGGCTGGCCCCGATCGGGGTCGGCGCGCTGGCTTACGGCGTCGGCGCGCGAACCGGAGCGGCGGCGTTCGGCGCGCTGATCCATTACATCGTCATGGTCTCGTCGATCGGCTTCATCGTCCTACTCGCCGGTTATCCGGTGGCGATGGTCTACGGCCGGGTGTCGCTGTTCCGGTTCGCGCGCGCGGTCGCGCCGGCACAGGCGGTGGCGATCAGCACGCAATCGTCGCTCGCCTCGTTGCCGGCGATGCTCGAGGCGTCGGAGCAGCTTGGCGCGCCGCCAGCGACGGCGGGCATCGTGCTGCCGATCGCGGTGGCGATCTTCCGCGCGACCAGCCCGGCGATGAACCTCGCGGTCGCGCTTTATGTCGGGCACTGGCTCGGCGTCCCGCTCAGCGCGGGCGCGTTGGCGGCGGGCGTGTGCACGGCGGCGATCACGACGATGGGGTCGATCAGTCTGCCCGGGACAATCAGCTATATCGCCTCGGTCGCGCCGGTGGCGATCGCGATGGGCATTCCCATCGAGGCGCTTGGGCTGCTCATCGCGGTCGAGACGATCCCCGATCTGTTCCGCACCGTGGGCAACGTGACGATGGATGTGGCGGTCACCGTCGGTGTCGCCGCGCGGTCCAAGATCGGTGCTGATCCCGCGGCCGGCTAATGGAAATCGCGCGATCTGGGCAGGATGCGCACGTCGCGCGGGTGGCGCGATCGGTCGGGCGCCTGGGGTTGGGCGGCGCGGGGTACGCGTAAGGCGGCGGGCATCGCATCGCCATCGGCCAAGCGGTCGAGCAGGGCGGTGCGATCATGGATGCGGGTCGCCATCAGATGCGACACGCCCTCGGGGCTGCGCTGCACCTCGCCTTCGACCAGCATCAGCCGTGCCGCCATCACCTGACGCCGAAAGGTCTCGAACAGCCGCGCCCAGATCACGACATTGGTGATGCCGGTCTCGTCCTCCAGCGTGACGAAGATCGCATTGCCCTTGCCCGGACGCTGGCGGACCAGGACGATGCCGGCGGTGCGCACCTTCGCACCGGCCTTCGCGGCGGCGGTCTCGGCACAGCTCGATACGCCCTCGGCGGCAAGCGCGCCGCGCAGGAAGCGCATCGGATGATCCTTGAGCGACAGGCGCAGCGTCTGATAATCGATCACCACCTGCTCGGCCGCGTGCATCGCGGGCAGCGCCATGTCCGGCTCGACCCCCAGTTCGCGCGCGCGGGTCGCGGCGAACAGGGGGAGCTCGCCCTCCGGGGTGCGGCGAACCTCCCACAGCGCGCCGCGCCGATCGAGCGCGAGCGAGCCGAACGCATCGGCATCGGCGAGCAGGCGCAGCGCGCGCTGGGGCAAGCCGGTGCGGCGGGCGAGTTGCTCGATGTTGGCGAAGGTGCCGCGCAATCGCACTTCGACAAGCGTCGTGGCCCAGTCCTCACGGAAGCCGTCAAGTTGGCGCAGGCCCAGGCGCAGGGCCAATTTCCCATCGTTTCGGCGTTCCAGACTGCTGTCCCAGCCGCTGAAGTTGACATCGACCGGGCCCATTTCGACCCCATGGTCGCGCGCGTCGCGGACGATTTGCGCCGGGGCGTAGAAGCCCATCGGCTGGCTGTTGAGCAACGCGCAGGCGAATATCGCCGGATGGTGACACTTGATCCACGACGACACGTAAACCAGCCGCGCGAACGACAGCGCGTGGCTTTCGGGAAAGCCGTAGCTGCCGAACCCCTCGATCTGCTTGAAGCATCGCTTGGCGAAATCGCGGTCGTAACCGCGCGCGGCCATGCCCTCGACCATCTTGGCGTGGAAGCTCTGGATCGTCCCGACATTGCGGAAAGTCGCCATCGCCCGGCGTAGCTGGTTTGCCTCTGACGGCGTGAAGCCGGCGGCGACGATCGCCAGCTTCATCGCCTGCTCCTGAAACAGCGGCACACCGTAGGTGTTGCCGAGCAATGTCCTGAGTTCATCGGGATCGTGGGGCGGGGCGGGCGAGGGATAATCGACCTTTTCGATCCCCGACCGCCGGCGCAGATAGGGATGCACCATGTCGCCCTCGATCGGCCCGGGGCGGACGATCGCGACTTGAACGGTCAAGTCGTAGAGACACCTCGGCTTGAGGCGCGGCAGCATGTTGATCTGCGCCCGGCTCTCGACCTGGAACACGCCGATGCTGTCGCCCTTGCACAGCATGTCGTAAACAGCGTCGTCGGTCGCTGCGACATCGACGCCGAGATCGTGATTGCCCAGGCCATGCTCGCGCATCAGGTCAAAGCTCTTGCGGATGCAGGTCAGCATGCCGAGCGCGAGCACATCGACCTTCATCAGGCCGAGCGCGTCGATATCGTCCTTGTCCCATTCGATGAAGGTGCGGTCGTCCATCGCGGCGTGGTGGATCGGCACCGTCTCGTCCAGCCGGTCCTGGGTCAGCACGAAGCCACCGACATGCTGCGACAAATGCCGCGGGAAATGCAGGATTTGGTCGATTAGCGCCTTCAGTCGCCCGACCGCGGGATTGCGCGGATCGACCCCGGCCTCGGTATAGCGTTTTTCTTCCATCTCGCTGGCAAAGCTGCCCCACACCGTGCTGCCGAGCCGCGCGGTGACGTCTTCCGAAAAGCCCAGCACCTTGCCGACCTCGCGCACCGCGCTGCGCGGACGGTAATGGATCACCGTCGCCGCGATTCCGGCGCGGTGGCGGCCGTAGCGGCGGTAGATATATTGCATCACCTCCTCGCGCCGCTCATGCTCGAAATCGACGTCGATATCGGGCGGTTCGTTGCGATCCTCCGAGACGAAGCGCGAGAAGAGCAGGTCGTGTTCGAGCGGATCGACCGAGGTGACGCCGAGCAGGAAGCAGACGATCGAATTCGCCGCCGAGCCGCGCCCCTGACACAGGATCGGTGGATCCTGCGCGCGCGCGAAGCGGACCAGATCATAGACGGTCAGGAAGTAATAGGCATAGCCGCGCTTGCGGATGAGACGGAACTCTTCGGCGAGCAGCCCGCGTGCCTTGGTGGGCAGGATCGCGCCGTAACGCCGATGCGCCGCCGTCTTCACGAGGTGCAGCAGATAGGGCAGCGGCCTCCAGCCCGGCGGCACCGGCTCGTGCGGATATTCGTACCGCAGATCGTCGAGCGTGAAGGCGATGCGAGCGAGGAAGCGCATCGTCTCGGTGATGGCGCTGGGATGATGCCGGAACAGGCGGCGCATCTCCGCCTCGGGCTTGAGGTGCCGCTCGGCATTGGCCTCGAGCGCGCGGCCAGCGTCGTCGATCCGGGTGCCGAGGCGGATGCAGGTCAGCACGTCGTGCAAGGCGCGGGCGTCCGGGTCGGCATAAAGCACGTCGCCGGTCGCGAGCAGTGGCACGCGCGCCTGCGCCGCGATCGCCGCCAGTTCGGCGAGCCGGCGCTCGTCGCGGCCGCGATGACCGACCGTCGCGCCGAGCCAGATACGGCCGCGGGCATGCCGAGCGAGACGCGCGAGCGTATGCGGCAGATCCTCTGGCGGTGCCTCGCGGACCAGCGTGAGGTGCGCCCTCGCGGTGGGGGGAGCATCGGCGTCGTACGCGGCGGGATTGGGATGCAGCCGCTGCGGGATCGCGCTCGACCCAGGCAGGACGATCAGCAACAGGTCGTCGAGATGCGCGACCAGATCGGCGAAGGTCAGGATGCAATCGCCCTTCACCGCGCGCAGATTGCCGCGCGTCAGCAGCCGGGTCAGCCGCCCCCAGCCGAGCCGAGTCGCGGGATAGGCGACGATATCGGGCGTGCCGTCGGCGAAGACCAGCCGCGCGCCGACCGCCAGCCGGAGATCGACCGCGCACGCTCGCTCCTCGGCCTTGCTCAGCACCAGCGGCTCGGCCGCCGCCTTCTTCGCGTCGAGCAGCGCGATGCGCGCTTTCTCCGGCGCTTCCTTAAGCGCGGCATAGGCACGCACCACGCCGGCGACGGTGTTGCGGTCGGCGATACCGATCGCCGCCAGACCCAAGTGATGCGCGCGGCCGACGATGTCGCACGGATGCGAGGCGCCGCGCAGGAAGGAATAATTGGTCGCCGCGACCAGTTCGGCAAAGCCGGCCGCGCGGCTATCGTGACGAACGTCGCCCAAGCGAGCGTCAGGATCGGGATCGCTCACGCGAAAAGGCCGTGGACGAACCAGCCCGGATCGACCGTTTCGTGTGCGTAAAGACCGTGGCGAAAAATCCAGAAACGCCGGCCGCGCACGTCTTCGACGCGGTAATAATCGCGCGTCAGGTTCGCCTTGCCGGCAATGCCCCCGGCGCGGCGCCACCATTCTGGGGCGATCCGCTCGGGTCCTTCGGAACGGATCACGTCGTGCAGCCCGCGCCGCCAGCGAAAGCGCTGCGGCGGACCGTCGGGGACGCCGGCGGTCACCTCGATCCGCTGCGGCGGGTCGAACAGATGGATCGGGCGGAGCGGCGGCTCACCGGCTTCGGGCTCGGGCCAGGCGCCGGCGATACGGGGCGCGTCGAGCGCGGGCAGCGCGAGGACGCCCTGTTCGGGAATGTGCGTACCGTGCGGCACGAAGCGGCGGATCCGCCCGCGCCCGACCCGCATGCTCAGCCGGTCGATCAGCGCCGCCATCGCTTCTTCGGCGATGCCGCCGCCCTCGAGCTGGAGCTGGGTCGGGGCGAGCGGCTCGATCCGCGGCACGGCGAGCCGGACCATGTCGAAGCCGAAACCCGGATCGATGGCATCGGCAAGACTGTCGATCCGCTCGGCGAACAGCCGGCGAAGCGTGGCCGGGTCGCGCAAGGGGAGCCCGCTTTCGACCGCCAGATCGCGCACCGCGCCGTCGCTGCGGAACAGGCGGATAGCGAAGCGGCGGCCACCCTTGTGGCGTGTCTCGAGCACGCGCGCGGCCTCCGCGGCAAGATCGGCGATCACCGCGAGCACATCGTCGTTCCGCGCGATCGGCTCGGCGAAGCGGCGCTCGAAGAACAGAGCGGGCGGCGCACGGCGCGGCGAAATGCGGCTGTCGGCCTCGCCAAGCAGGCGCGCCAGCGTGGCGACCGTTTCCTCGCCGAAGCGGGCGGCGAGCGGCGCGGTCGGCCGCGCGGCGAGGTCGCCGATCGTCTTGAGCCCGGCGCGACGCAGCGCGGTCGTGGTCGCGTCGTCGAGCCGGAGCGCGGCGATGCCGAGCCGCCTGAGCGCCGCCGCCTCGCTTGCCGCGGGCGCGGTCTGGAACCGGGCGAGCGCCTGCGCACCCTCGGGCGTGTTGGCGACGGCGTGGCGTAGCTGCATGGTCCAGCGCGCCAGCCGCGCCTCGACATCAGCGACGAGCCCCGCCTCGCCGCCGAACAGGTGCGCGCAGCCGGTGATGTCGAGCGTGATGCCGTCTGGATCGTGCGGGCCCGTGGGACAGGAGTTGGGCGGATCGAGCGCGACCATCGGGGTGTAGCGGTCGCAGGCATCGGCGATTCGCTCGATCCAGGCCTGGTCGGCGACCGGATCGGCATCAAGCACGACGAGATCGGGCACCACCGCGCGCGCGTCGGCGAGCGCCAGCCCCGAGGTCAGCCCGAGCGCCAGCGCGCGCGGGTCGAGCGCGGTGAGGCGGATCGCGCCGCGATGCCGCTCGACCAACGCGAACGGCGCCTCAGCCGGTACGGTAAAGCGCGGCGACGGCGTTCGCGTCAGCCGGTCGATCGGCAATTGCGGGAACCACAGCGCCAGATACCGCCGCCCCCTCGCCGTCGATGGTACGCAAGACTGATCGGTCACGATCCCACTCCACTTGCCAGCGCTCGCCCGCCGGGCCGCCGCGCTGGCGCAACAACGCCACATCGAATGCCGGATGCCCCGGCGCATTCGCCGCCAACGCCACCGACGCGGCGGCGCACACGCCCCAGCGCGTGTCGGCGGCGCTCGGCCCGGGGGCGGAAGCGACACGGAGCAGCAGCGCGGTAACCCCGGAGCCTTCCGCCGCCAGCGCGAGCCGCCGGGTCGCGGTCAGATCGAGCGAGCGCGGGTTGCGGTGAAGCTCGATCACCGCGACCCCGACCTCGGGGCAGCGCATCACGTCCGCCGCCGCGCGCAGCAATGCGAGCGGATCGGGCAGCAGGACGACGACCAGCCGCGCGGGATCGATGCCGATCTCGCGCAGGCCGGCGGCATGGAGCACGCCGCCCTGCCGCTCGGCCGAATCCTCGCGCAGCCACACGATCCCGCCGCCGAGCCGCACCGTTAGCATCGCGACAAAACCGGTCGCGCTGCCCGCGTCGGCGGGATCGAGCGCGAACGCCTCGTGCAGCCGCCCACGCGCCAGCCCGCCACCGATCGCGGCATCGATCCCGGCATGGCCGAGGCGCGCGCGCGGCGCGATCGACGCCGGATGCGCGCCCTCGATCGCGGCGATCCGACGCTTCAACTGGCCTAACGAGCCGACTCGGCCATCAATGTTCATCTTATGTTCTCTATCGGATCAAACATCGAGGCGAGTCAACGCCCCTCTTTTTTCCGACGGTTGAGAAAACGCCGCTCAGGCGGCGGCGTTGTCGATGCCGAGCTCGCCCAATTTGCGGTATAGGGTCGAGCGCCCGATACCGAGCCGCCGCGCGACCTCGGTCATGCGGCCGCGATAATGACCGATCGCCAAGCGGATGACATCGGCCTCGATCTCTTCCAGCGCGCGCAGATTGCCATCGGCGTGGAACAAGGTCACCCCGCCCGAGGTGGCCATCGGTAACGGTCCCGGCACATGCTGGCGTTGCTCGCCGAGCGCGGCGATCTGCGGGAAGTCGGCCTTAGTGAGCGCGGCGCCGTCGCACAGCACCGCGGCGCGGAACAGCGCGTTCTGGAGCTGGCGGACATTGCCGGGCCATTCGTATTTGCCGAGCAAGGCGAGCGCGTCGTCGGTAATGCCCAGCGCGCGCAAGCCCGGCTGTTGCGCGATCCGCGCGAGCAGGTGGCGGGCGAGCGCGGGAATGTCGCCGCTTCGTTCGCGTAAAGGTGGGATCGTCACCTGGACGACGTTGAGGCGGTAATAGAGGTCCTCGCGGAAACGTCCGGCCTCGACCTCCTCGATCAGTTTCTTGTTGGTCGCAGCGATCACCCGCACATCGACCTCGCGCGGATGGCGCGCGCCGACCGGCTGGATCTCGCCCGATTGCAGCACGCGCAGCAGCTTGACCTGCGCGTCGAGCGGCATCTCGCCGATCTCGTCGAGGAACAAGGTGCCGCCATCGGCTTCGGCGAAGCGGCCGATCTTGCGCTCGAACGCGCCGGTAAAGGCGCCCTTTTCATGCCCGAACAGCTCGCTTTCGACGAGATTGGCGGGGATCGCGCCGCAATTGACCGCGACCATCGGCTTCTTGCCGCGTGGCGAGGCGGCGTGGACCGCCTCGGCGACGACTTCCTTGCCGACGCCGCTCTCGCCTTCAAGGAGGACGGGAACGCGGGCGCGGGCGGCCTTGGCGGCGATCGCCAGCGCGGCGCGGAAATCGGGCGCCGAGCCGACGATCTCGTCGAAGGCAAGGAGCGCGGGGATTTTCTCGGTCAGCGGGCGCAATTCGCCGGCGGCCTGGCCCGCGACCGCGGCTTCGAGCGCGCTGAGCAGGCGTTCGGGAGCGAGCGGCTTGACCAGGAAATCGGTGGCGCCGGCGCGCATCGCGGCGACCGCCTGCGCGACCGATCCGTTGGCGGTGAGCATGAGCAGCGGCAATGCGGGGCGACGCGCGCGGATTTCGCCGATCAGGACGCTCGCGTCGGTATCGTCGGACCAGTGATCGAGCAGGATCGCGTCGAGCTGCATCCCGTCCTGCGTGCCGAGCATCGCGATCACCATCTCGCCGTCGTTCGCGAACACCGCGCGCCAGCCGCGCCGCGCCGCGATCGCCGCGACCAGGCGGCGCTGCGCCGGTTCGTCGTCGATCAGCATCAGAAGGCGCTGCCCGTTGCGCGTCATTCCCGAACGTTTCCCGTCTATTGCCAAGGCCAGAGGGCGATCCATAACGGCCAGGTGTGAAAGCCGCCTTAAACGCTCCAAGGCAGGACTTGAGGGACGGCGCGGCCCCGGCTAAGCACGGACGAACAGTGGCGGATCAGGGATTTGCATAATGGCCGGCAACGGTGACATGAAGGCACATGAAGCGACCTATCACGGCGTGATGGGATTGTTGAAATGGGGCGCGGTCGCCTGTTTCGTGATCGCCTTCGCGGTGATCTGGCTGATTTCGCGCAAATAGCGCCGGCATGAAGATCGCCGTCCTCAAGGAAACTGTCGAGGGCGAGCGACGCGTCGCGGCGACGCCGGAAACGGTCAGGAAATTCATCGCGCTCGGTGCCGTGCTGGCGGTCGAGGGCGGGGCGGGCGAAAGCGCCTCGATCGCCGATGCGGATTATACCGCCGCCGGAGCGAGTGTCGGCGCGCGCGCGGCGACGCTGAAGGGCGCCGACATCGTGCTCGGCGTGCAGGGACCCGATCCGGCGACGCTGCAAGGCATGGCGCCGGGCGGCTGGCTGGTCGCCGGGCTCAACCCGTTCGGGTCGGGGGAAGATGGCGGCCGCGCGCGCATCGACGGGTATGCCGCCGCCGGCATCGAAGCGCTGGCGATGGAATTCATGCCGCGCATCACGCGTGCGCAGTCGATGGACATCCTGTCGTCGCAGTCGAACCTCGCAGGGTACAAGGCGGTACTCGATGCGGCGGCAGAATATGGCCGCGCCTTCCCGATGATGATGACCGCGGCGGGCACTATTTCGGCGGCGAAATGCTTCGTGATGGGCGTCGGCGTGGCGGGCCTGCAGGCGATCGCGACGGCGCGACGATTGGGCGCGCAGGTCTCCGCGACCGACGTACGCTCGGCGACGCGCGAGCAGATCATGAGCCTCGGTGCGAAGCCGGTGTTCGTCGAGAATGTCGCCGGCATCGAGGGCGAGGGATCGGGCGGCTATGCCGGCGAGATGTCGCCCGAATATCAAAAGGCGCAGGCCGAGCTGGTGTCGTCGCACATCGCCAAGCAGGACATCGTCATCACCACCGCGCTGATCCCCGGCCGCCCCGCGCCGCGGCTGATCTCGGACGCGCAGATCGCCAGCATGAAGCCGGGCAGCGTGATCGTCGACCTCGCGGTCGAGCAGGGCGGCAATGTCGAGGGCGCGGTCGCCGGGCAGGTGGTGACGGTGCACGGCGTCAAGATCGTCGGCCACCGCAACGTGCCGAGCCGCCTCGCCGCCGATGCCTCGACGCTGTTCGCGCGCAACCTGTACAATTTCCTCTCGACCTTTTGGGACAAGGAGGCGGGCAAGCCGGTGCTCGACGCCGAGATCGGCGACGCGGTGCGGCTGACCCGGGATGGTAAGATCGTCAATGCGAGGTTGCTGG
>JBDSKT010000215.1:0-3783 GCA_039916765.1 Sphingomonas sp. | reverse complement strand
GCGACCGGACCTTCAGGGAAACGCAGGCCGTCTGCGACGGGAACGAGGGCGGTCATGACAAATCCTCTCGCCTTGCCTTGTGATGCGCCGCAGACACGCTGTCGAGGGTCTCGTTCATCTGGCGTTCAGCGCGCCGATTACATATGTAATCAAGAAGCACGAACGCAGCATAATCCGGGAGTGGATCGATATGGCCGAGCGGATCAGTGACGCCGAGCACACCGTGATGGAGGTGCTGTGGGACGAAAGCCCGCTTACCGCGCAGGATGTGTCCGAACGTGTCTCGTCTGACAAGCAATGGTCCGCCAACACGGTCAAGACCCTGCTCGGGCGGTTGCTGGCGAAAAACGTCATCGCGCATGAAGCCGAGGGGCGGCGCTATCTCTATCGGCCGCTCGTCGCCCGCGAGGATTATGTCGCGGGGGAAAGCCGCAAGCTGATGGACCGGTTGTTCGGCGGCAAGCTGACACCGCTGGTCGCGCACCTCGCCGAACGCGACCAGCTCACCGCGCAGGACATTTCCGAGATCGAGGCGTTGCTGAAGGACCTGAAATCGTGAGCGGTATTGCCGGCACGCTCATTCCCTGGGCAGTCGAGGCGCTGATCGCCTCGACGCTGCTGATGGTGCTGGTGCTCGCGTTGCGCGGCCCGGTGCGGCGCGCGTTCGGCCCCGATATCGCCTACATGCTCTGGCTGCTGCCCGTGTTGCGGCTGTTGCTCCCGCCGTTGCCCCAGGGTTGGCGCGAGAGCGTCACCGCGCCGGTCGCGCGCGCCGGCGAACAATTCGTCATCCTCGTCGCCGACCCTGTGATCGGTGGGGGGGCCGCCGCGCCCGCATCGCATGCCCCCGTGCTTGGTCCAGCCCTGATCTTGCTCTGGGTCGCGGGCGCGGCGGCGTTCATTTCGTGGCACGCCGTCGCCCATGCGCGCTTTTGCCGGCGAATGCTGGCGCAGAGCGCGGGCGAAGCGGCGAACGCGGACGGCATCCGCGTGATCGAGACCGGCGCCGCGAGCGGCCCGCTCGCCTTCGGTGTGTGGCGCCGCTACGTCGCCTTTCCGCGCGATTTCACCGAGCGCTACGATGCCGACGAGCGTGATCTCGCGCTGGCCCACGAACTCGGTCATCACGCGCGGGGCGATCTGATCGCCAACTGGGCGGCGCTCGGGGTGCTTGCCTTGCATTGGTTCAATCCGGTCGCCTGGCGCGCGTTCCGCGCGTTTCGCGCGGACCAGGAGATCGCCAACGATGCCCGGGTGCTGGCCGGGCGCGACGCCGTGACGCGCCATCTTTACGCCTGCGCGATCGTCAAGGCCGCGCATGGCGGCGCGGTATCGACGGCGTGTCACCTGCATACGGTCGAGGATCTGAAAGGGAGGTTGAAAATGCTGACCACCAACAAAACGTCACGCGGCCGGCTGGCCGGCGGTGCCGGCGCGCTGGCGCTGATCGCCACGGCTGCCCTCGGCGCAACGGCATCGGGCACGCAGGCCGCCGAACGCGTGCGCGCCAAGGTCGAGAAGGCAACCGGGGTGCAATTGTCCGAGCTGACGTTGCCGGCAAGCTTCCACACCGGACCAGCGGCGCCCGATATGCCCGGCGCCGCCCCAGCATTGGCGACCGATGCCGGCGGTCGGCATCATGATCGCACGGTGATCATCGACGGGAACAACACCACGATACAGGATGGCGCGATGCGGGACGGCGTCGCCAGGCGCATGGTGATCCGCAGCGCCGATGGCCACGCCGGCGACATCGACATCTCGACCGACGGGGCCGCCATGCCAGTCAACATTCCATCGGTCGAATCGGGCAATTGCGACGGCGACAGGGCTATCAGTCGCAACATGACCAGGTCGGAGACGCGTGATGGGCAGCGTCGCATCGTCATCTGCGTCAACCGCATTAATGCCGCCGCCACTCGCGGCGCGGCGATCGCGATGCGCGGTCATGCGATCGAGCGCCACGCTTACGCCCAGGCGCTCGAGGGCCTGCGCGCGAAGCGTAGCGCGATTGCTGGCGACGCCATGATGGACGAGGAGGGGCGTCGTGGCGCGCTCCAGGGGATCGACCAGGCGATCCACGAGCTGGAGGGCGATCTCGCTGTCGCCGATTGAGGTTCGACCGCGGCGGTCGCTTGGCGATGTCGTGCGGTTGGTCCTGACCTGAGCCTGGCAAGGACCACACGTCTCCAAGACGGCCAGGCGCGAGGTGGCCGCCAAGGCGTTACGGTTTCGGATCGCTCCGCCGCGCCGTCAGGATTTTCACCGGCGCGAGCAGCATCTGCCCCTTCATCGCCGGCACGGTGGGGTCGTCGCCCGCCGGCTGGTTGAGGATCTTCAGCACCACGTCCATGCCCTGTTCGACATGGCCGAACGCGGCGAAACCCGGATCGCCGCCCGCCTTGGCATCGAGCGACAGCATCGGCTCGCAGGTGATGAAGAAATCGGCGGTCGCGCTGTCGGGCGCGGCGCGGGCCATCGAGATCATGCCGTTCACGTGGCTGAGGCCGGTCTGGCTGGTCGGCTCGAGCTTGATCGGCGGGAACAGTTTCTTGGGATCGTTGCGCAGTCCGGCCTGGACCAGTCCCGCCGTCGGCGTGAAGCGCATCGCGCGGTAGAAGGCGATGCCGTCGAACCGTTTGGTATCGACATAATGCAGGAAGTTCGCCGTGGTGATCGGCGCGCGCTCCTTCTCCAGTGCGAGCACGATAATGCCTTCCGACGTGGTCAGCGTCACGCGGACCAAGGCCTTGGGGGCTGGCGCGGGCGCTTGCTCGGAGGTTGCCGGCGGCGCGGCGGCGGTCGGCGCGGTCTGCGCGGTAGCGGTGGTTGCGAGGAGCCCAGCCAAAGCGGGGAGGGCGAGCAGGGTCGCGAATCGGATCGTCATGCGACGGTTGTATCGCATTTCGCGTGCGGAGCGGAGCACCCTTGCCATCACGCGCGTCAGCCGCCATCTCGCGGGGATGGCGGACCAACCGACCGGCGTGGCCGAGCAGCTCGAACCGTTGGTCGCGCGGTTGCTCGCGCCCAATCCCTCGCCGTTCACCTTTACCGGCACACAGGTGCATCTGGTCGGCACAACCGATCTCGCGGTGATCGACCCCGGTCCCGACGATCCCGCGCACGTCGATGCCATCGTTCGCGCCGTCGCGGGACGCCCCGTGACGGCGATCGTCATCACCCACACCCACCGCGACCACAGCCCCGCGTCGCGCCCGTTACAGGCCCTGACCGGTGCGCCAATCGTCGGCTGCGCGCCGCTGGTGATCGCCGATCTGGGCCCCCGCGCCGACGCCAGCTTCGACCTCGATTACGCGCCCGACCGCGTGCTTGCCGAGGGAGAGAGCGTGACCGGCGCGGGCTGGACGCTGACCGCGCTCGCCACGCCGGGCCACACTTCGAACCACCTCGCCTTCGCCCTTCCCGAGACCAACGCGCTGTTCACCGGCGACCATGTGATGGGCTGGTCGACCACCATCGTCTCCCCGCCCGACGGCGACATGGCGGCCTACATGACGAGCCTCGACAAGCTGATGCAGCGCGACGACCGCATCTATTACCCGGCGCACGGCGACCCGGTAGAGAAGCCGCGACGCCTCGTGCGCGGGCTGCTCGGGCATCGCAAGCAGCGCGAGGGGCAGATCCTGCGGCTGCTTGCGGCGGGCGCGAGCGACGTGCCGGCGATGGTGGGCAAGATGTATGTCGGGCTCGATCCCCGCTTGTTGGTGGCGGCGGAGCGATCGGTGCTGGCCCACCTGATCGACTTGCGCGATCGCGGCCTGG
>JBDSKT010000214.1:0-4004 GCA_039916765.1 Sphingomonas sp. | reverse complement strand
AGACCGCGCGGCGAAAGGCGAATGTCGCGGCGGGCGACAACGTATTCCCATCGTGCTCGGCCAGTACGGTGCCCAGGCTGGTCCACAATAGGGCACTGGTCGGGTTCTGCCGGATTCCGGCGAAGATATAATCGGCAGCTCCCTTGAGATCGCCCGACCGCGCATAAGCGTCGGACCCGATGACGAAGGCGCCGTCGGCGGTGAACTGACCGAACATCTGCCCACGCAACGCGACCAGCCCGGGATCGACCTCGCCCGGGGTCGCATTGGCTTTAACCGGATGTCCCGGCAGATCCGGGCTGCCTTGCAGCGCGTAACCGACGGCCCCCAGCATCAGCGCGGCACCCGCGAACGTCCAGGTCGCCTTGCCGACACCGGTCAGCCGCAGCATCAAGGCGGCACCGAAACCGACGGAGGCGAGCATCACCCAGCCCATCAGCCACGCCCCCGTCGCTTGAAGCTGGCGCGCGCCAGCCACGCGCCTATCCCAAGCAAAAGGACCGGTGCGAGCCAGAGCGGTGCGGTCAACCAGTCGAACGGCGGATCATAGGTCACGTAGTCGCCATAACGCGCGATCAGCCAGCGGCGCACGTCGTCGGAGCTCTCGCCCTTGCTGATCCGGTCACGGACCAGCGCGCGCATGTCCCCCGCCATCTCCGCGTCGCTGTCGGCGATGGACTGGCTCTGGCAGACGAGACAGCGCAGCGTTGCCATCAGCGCGCGAGCCTTGGCCTCCGCCACAGGATCCTGGAGCTGGGTATTGGCGAGCGGTGCGGGCGGGAGGTTGCTATCCGCGAGCGCCGGCTGGCCGAACGCCAGCGCGATGGCCGGAAGCACCGCGATCGACAGCGCTATCCTCATCGCGCGTCCCGCAGCTTGGCGAGCAGATCAGGAATTTCGTCGGCGCGAATGTCGCCGATGTGCTGCGCGACGATCCGCCCGCGCGCGTCGATCAGAAACGTCTCGGGCACCCCTGATGATCCCAAAGCGAGCTGCACGGCGCTCTGCCTGTCGTCGCCGATCGACGTATATGGGTCGCCGTTACGTGCGAGAAATGCCGCCATCGCCTCGCCGGTATCACGCACCGCCACACCGTCGATTTCCACCCCCGCCTGCTTGAGCGCCATGAGCTGGGGCGCCTCCGCAATGCACGGCACGCACCAACTGGCGAAGATGTTGAGCAACCGTGCCTTGCCGCGCCCGAGCCCAATGTTCGACAGCCCGGGCTTGCCCGGCACCAGCGGCGCCAAAGCAAAGACCGGCAGCGGCTTGTCGACCATCGCCGAATGCACCGAATGATCGACTGGCCTGATCAGCCCGGTCGCCACCACGGCGAACAGCAGCGCGAACATGCCGAGCGGCAACCACAGGCGCCAGCGCGTCATGCGCCAGCCTCCGCATATGCCGCGTCTCGCAGCGAGGCGCGGCGCTCCCGCCGCACACGCCCCAGTAGCGACAGCGCCCCGCCCAGCGCGACCAGCGCCCCACCGAGCCAGATCAGCGTGACGAACGGTTTCCACCACAGCCGCAGCTGCCACCGGCCCAGTTCATCCTGCGCGCCAAGAACGGTGTAGAGCTGCCCATCCAACCGCGTGGCGATGGCGCTCTCGCTCGTCACCGTCGCCGGGGTCGCGAAGAAGCGCGATTGCGGCAGCAACGTAAACGGTGCGCCGTCGCCGCGCCGCGCGACCAATGTGCCTTCCAGCGCCGAATAATTCGGCCCCACCACCGGGTCGATACCCGTCAGCGTCACGCGAAACGGGCCGACCACTTGCGGCTCACCGACCCGCGCGGCGACCAGCACGGCCTGTGTGAACGCACTGTCCGACGCCATGCCCGCCAGGCTGACCGCGATGCCGAGATGGGCGATCACCATGCCCCAGGTGAACATCGGCGTGCGAAGCAGATCGCGCTTCCACAGCGGCGCGACACTGGCCGCCGCCAGCCCCGCGGCGAGCGTTAGCCCGAGCAGCGGCAATATGCCGATCCCGCCGCCGAAGATCAGCAGGAGCACCAGCGCGAAGGCGGAAACGCCGATCGGCAACGACATCCGCTGCATCACCGCGCCTAGCCCGTCGCGCCGCCAGCGCAGCAGCGGCCCCGCGCCCATGAACGCGACCAATATCAGCGCGATCGGCCCGGCGGTCTTATCGAAGAACGGCGGGCCGACCGACAATTGCACCCCGAACGACGCCGCGACGATCGGGTAGAGCGTGCCGATCAGCACGATGCCGAGCACCACCGTCAGCAGCAGGTTGTTGACCACCAGCGCCCCCTCGCGGCTCACCGCCTCGAAGGTGTTGCCAGCGCGCACCGTGCCGATCCGCGCCGCGAACAGCGCCAGCGCACCGCCGATATAGATCGCCAGCAGAACGAGGATGAACGCCCCGCGCCTCGGATCGACCGCGAAGGCGTGGACGCTGGTCAGAATGCCCGATCGCACCAGAAACGTGCCGATCATCGACATCGAAAACGCCACTACCGCAAGCATCACCGTCCAGGCGCGCAAGCCGTCGCGCGTCGCCAGTACGGTCACCGAATGGAGCAACGCGGTCGCGGCGAGCCACGGCATCAGCGAGGCATTCTCGACCGGGTCCCAAAACCACCAGCCGCCCCAGCCGAGTTCGTAATAGGCCCAGTAGCTGCCCGCGGTGATGCCGAGCGTCAGGAATATCCACGCGCCCAGCACCCAGGGCCGCATCGCCCGCGCGAATGCCGGCCCGACATCGCGCGTCACCAGCGCGCCCACCGCGAAGCTGAACGCGACCGAGATGCCGACATAGCCGATATAGAGGGTCGGTGGATGGAACGCTAAACCGGGGTCCTGGAGCAACGGATTGAGCCCGTTCCCATCCGCAGGCGCGGGGTTCGTTCTTGCAAAGGGATTTGAGGAAAAGAGCAGAAACGCATAGAAACCCAGCGCGATCATCGCCTGCGCGCCGAGCGTCGCGATTGACGTTCGCGCTTCCAGCTGACGCTCAAACAACGCCACCGCGCCGCCCGCCAGCCCCAGGATGGTGACCCAGAGCAACATCGAACCTTCGTGATTTCCCCACGCGCCGGCGAACTTGTAAAGGATCGGTTTGTCCGAATGGCTGTTCTCGACCACCAGCGACACCGACATGTCGCTGCGCAAGAAGCAGGTAATCAGCAGCGCCATCGCCAGAACGGCGAGCATCCCCTGGACCACGGCGACCGGGCGTACGGCGGCCATCGCGTCCGCATGGCCCTTGCCCACGCCGATCGCGGCCAACGTCAGCTGCAACAACGCCAGCGCGGCAGCGAACCACAAGGCGGCAAGACCAGCTTCGGCTATCACCGCGCGAGCGACTTCGTTTCGTGCATGTTGCCCACAACCTGCGGCGGCATGTATTTCTCGTCATGCTTGGCGAGCAGGTTGGTCGCGGCGAAGCTGCCGTCCGCGTTGAACGTTCCCTCGGCCACCACGCCGGACTTTTCGCGAAACAGGTCGGGCACGATGCCGCTGAACGTCACCGGCACGCTGGCCAGTCCGTCGGTGACGAGGAAACGGATCGTCACCCCGTCGGCAAGTTTCGCGATCGATCCGCCCGCGACCATCCCGCCGAGCCGAACCGCATGGCCGAGCGGCAGCCCGTCCTTCTTGACGTCACCCGGCGCGTAAAAGAACGCCGCCTGCTCCTTGAGCGCGGAGAGCGAAAGCAAGCTCGCCCCGCCGATCGCGACTACGGCCAGCCCGGCCAGCAGCAATCGCTGTCGCTTGGCCTTCATTTCCGCTCGCCTCCGCTTTTTTCGGAGGCCCGCATCGCGATCCAGCTCCACAGCGAAAGCCCCGCCGACACCGCGAGCGTTAGCCCCCAGGCGGCGATGACGAAGGCCCATTGGTTCGGGTGGTTCATGCGCGCCCTGTCACGCCGTCGCCATCCGGCGCATCCGCGCCTCGGCCTTGGCCGCGCCGAGCATCGCCCGCATCCGCATCAGCACGATCGCCGCGAACAACAAGGTGAAACCGGTCACGTTGAATA
>JBDSKT010000213.1:0-3011 GCA_039916765.1 Sphingomonas sp. | reverse complement strand
TGGTCAACCGGAACGGCGGCAGGTCAGGGCGGAACAGCGTCGCGGGGTGTGGGTCAAAGGTCGCGACGATCGCCGGCCGCCCCTCGGCGCGCGCGCGCGCCACCGCATGGCCGACGACCGCCTGGTGGCCAATGTGGAAGCCATCGAGATTGCCAAGCGCGACGACCCCGTCACGCAATTCGGGCGGCATGATCGTGGCGCTGGTCAGCCGCTGCATGATGCGGCGCGCTACCGGCTGGGCGCGGCCGGCACAATCCCCGCGTGCACCACGCGCAGCACGTTGCCGCCCATCACCTTGGCGATGTCACCATTGGAGAAGCCGCGATCGATCAGCGCCTGGGTGACGGCGGCAAGCTGGCTCGAGTCGAATCCGGTGGTTACCGCGCCGTCGAAATCCGAGCCGAGCCCGACATGATCGATCCCGACGATGTCGCGAACGTGCGCGATCGCCGCCGCTGCCGCGCCGGGCGCGGTCGAGCACACCGCCGCATCCCAATAGCCGATGCCAATCACCCCGCCGGTGCGCGCGATCCCGCGGATCTCGTCGTCGGTTAGGTTGCGGTTGACCTTGCAGGTAGCCTGGACGCCGCCATGGCTCGACACGATCGGGCGCCGCGCCATCGCGATCACATCGGCGACAGTGGCGTGGCTGGCATGCGCGACATCGACGATCATGCCGATTGCCTCCATCCGCCGCACGACCTGTCGTCCGAACGGGGTAAGGCCGCCTTTGGCCTCGCCGTGCATCGACCCCGCGACGTCGTTATCGAAAAAGTGCGCGAGGCCGGCCATGCGGAAGCCGGCGGCATGGAGCCGGTCGAGGTTGGCGAGCTTGCCCTCGATATCTTGCAACCCCTCGACCGAGAGCATCCCGCCGACGACTTTCTGCCCGCGCGCGCGATCGGCGAGCAGGCGGTCGAGATCGGCGGGTGCTTCCATCACGCGCAACTGCCCGTTCGAGCGTGCCGCATAGCGGTGGAGTTTCTCGGCGTGCCACAGCGAGCGTTCGAGCAACGATCCCCACGTCCGCACCGGTTGCAGATCGGCGATGGCGAGGGCGGTGATATTGTCGGTGTTCGACGGGTTGGCATCGTAATTCTGGTGTTTGGGTGTCTTCGTTACCGACGAGAAGACCTGAAGCGCGTAATTGCCTTCGAGCAGGCGCGGCAGATCGACCTGACCGCGATCCGCACGGTCGAGCAGGCTGCGCTGCCACAGCAAGGTATCGGCGTGCATGTCCGCGACCTGCAGCGTCGCATGGAGCGCGCAGGCTTGCGGCGTGATCTTGAGCGGGACCGGCACGACCTTGTTCATGCCGCGTTCGACGATGCCCGGCGCAAACACGAAAAAGGCGACGACGGCGACCAGCGCGAGGCCAGCGATGCCGATGAGGATCTTGCGGATCATCGCGGCCGCTCAAGTGTCACGAACGAATAAGCCGCTCGTCCGTCCTGCGCCGCGTGATCCTCGCGAATCCTCTCCAGCCAGCCGACAAAGGCCGGCACGCGCGTATCGCCAGCGGGGCGGGCATGAACCTCCGTCAGTTCGATCCGGTCCGCCCGATCGACAAATAGCGCGAAAACCTCCGCTCCGCCGATGACCGCGATGTCACCATCCCCGGCAAGCTTCATTGCCTCCTTCACGGAATGCGACACTTCGGCACCCGGCGCGGCCCAATGCATGTCGCGGGTCAACACGATATGCCGTCGGCCGGGTAGCGGCGCGGGGAAGCTTTCGAAGGTTTTCCGCCCCATGATCATCGGCTTGCCCCTCGTCAGCGCCTTGAAGCGCTTCAGGTCGGCAGGAAGATGCCACGGCAGCTTGCCCCGATCGCCGATGATGCCGTTATCGGCTCGCGCGAGATGCAGCGTGATCATCCGCCCGTCCTGCCATTCCGCGCGACGAAAGGCGAGACGGGAGTACTCAGGCTCGCTCGTGCTTCTTGACGTAGGCCTTTGGATCCTTGTCCACCGGCTTGACGCCGTTCAGGTGATTGGCTTCGAACGCTGCGAACTTCACCGCGAGATCGTGCCTTTCGTCGAGCCTCGCATGCTTGCGGAAATCGGTCAGTCCCTGACGTTCTTCCTCGGCCATATGGTCGCCATTGGCCTTGTTGCACGCGCCCACCGCATCGAACCACGCCTTGCTGCCGACCTTATGCTTGCCCACCGCCTCACCGGTATCGCGAATGTCGTTATGGTCCTCGATAGCGTCCTTGGTTTCCTCGGCAGCCGAATCGGCATCGTTGCCGCCGGTGCCGATCTTCATGAGCCGGGGATAGAAGAACCGCTCCTCCGCCTCGGCATGGGCGTCGAGCAGGTTCTTGAGCCGGGTCCACAGTGCCGAGAGTGCGTCCGTTTCACTTGGGTCGATGCTGTCGATCTGCGCGAACAGCGCGCGCTGCTGAGCGTGCTCGTCGAGAATGATTTGGGTGATATCCATTTGGCGCTCCTCGCGGGTTCGGATCGCTCAACCGAAACGCTCGCGTATCGGTTCCTATTGCGATTCGCTCTCGATCAGACCGCTACCGGCGCCTTGATGTGCGGTTGGGCAACATAACCGGTTAGCGCGAAATCCTCATATTCATAGGCATCGATCGCCGGTGGCCTGCGCACGATAGTCAGCGTCGGTAAGGGTCCGGGTTCGCGCGATAGCTGCTCGCGCGCCTGGTCGAGATGGTTTGCGTAGAGGTGGCAGTCGCCGCCGGTCCAGATGAATTCGCCAGGCTCCAGCCCGCATTGCTGCGCGAGCATGTGGGTAAGCAACGCGTAGCTCGCGATGTTGAACGGCACGCCGAGAAAGATGTCGGCGGAGCGCTGATAGAGTTGGAGCGACAGGCGCCCGTTCGCGACATGCGTCTGGAATAGGCAGTGGCACGGGGCGAGCGCCATGGCGTGCAGGTCGCCGGGGTTCCACGCGCTGACGATCTGGCGGCGGGACGCGGGCTGCGTCCTGATCTGCTCGATCAGCTCGGCGATCTGGTCGATATGGCGGCCGTCGGTCGTTTCCCA
>JBDSKT010000212.1:0-6891 GCA_039916765.1 Sphingomonas sp. | reverse complement strand
CGCGATCGCGAAACCGCCGAGATCGCTGTGCAAGCGTCGCTGACCGGCCATCTGGTATTATCGACAGTTCATACCAACGACGCGATCGGCGCGATCACGCGTATGCGTGACATGAAGGTCGAGCCGTTCCTGCTCGCCTCGACGCTGCGCGCGGTTATCGCGCAACGGCTCGTGCGCCGGCTGTGCGCGCATTGTCGCAAGTCGGTGAGGGCGGATGGTGCGATAGCGGCGCTGCTCGGGATCGCGCCTGGTGCCACCGTCTACGGAGCCGTGGGGTGCGAGCAATGTCAGGGCAGTGGGTTCAAGGGCCGGCTCGGCGTATTCGAAGCGGTGCGGATCGACGACAGCATCCGCCGCCTGATCAATGAGGATGGCGACGAGACGATGATCGCCAAGCATGCGTTTCGCGCCAACCCCGATCTACGCGCCGCTGCGCGCGCGCTGGTTCTGAACGGATCGACGACGCCGGAGGAGGCGGTTCGCGTGTCGCGCCATGACATGGCCGACGCGGAGGCGCCTATGGCGGTGCCCGCAGATGCCGATGGCTGATTTCGACTATCTCGCGATCGACACGCGCGGGCGGGAAACGCGCGGCCACATTGCGGCGCCGTCGCTTGACGACGCGCGCGTGCTGCTCGATCGCAAGCGGTTGTTCGTCGTTCGCGTCGATGCCGGGTCCAGGCCGGTTCCACGCGGCCGGGCGCTGTTGTCCGATCTGCGCATCGGCCGGCGCAAGATGTCGACCAAGCAGCTAACCTTGTTCACCCGTCAACTCGCGACGCTCAACCGCGTGTCGCCGCTCGAGGAGTCGCTGCGCACGATCGGTCGCCAAACCGAGCAACCGCACGTCCGTGCCATCGTCGAGACGGTGCATACCGGTGTGGTCGAGGGGCGGCGCCTCGCCGACGCGATGGGCCGCGAGCAAAAGAGCTTTCCGCCGCTTTACCGCGCTATGGTCTCGGCGGGCGAAAGTTCGGGGTCGTTGCCGACGATCTTGGACCGGCTAGCCGTCTTGCTCGAACGCCAGGCAGAGATACGAGGCAAGATCGTCACCACGCTGGCCTATCCGGCGGTCCTGGCGGTCGTCGCGGTATTCGTGGTCACGGCGCTGATGATGTTCGTCGTGCCGCAAGTCGTCGAGCAATTCGACACCGTCGGCCAACAATTGCCGCTTCTCACGCGCGTCGTCATCGGCATTTCTTCGCTTCTCGTCGGCTGGTGGTGGGCGATCGTTATCGCTCTTGCGCTGCTGGGTGTGGCGATCTGGCGCGCGTTGAAGAATCCCGCGATCCGGCTTGCGGCGGATAGTCGGTTGCTCCGTGTGCCGCTGCTCGGTCGTCTGCTTCGCGATCTCCACGCGGCGCGAATGGCGCGAACGTTATCGACGATGATCGCCAGCCGCTTGCCGCTGCTCGAGGGACTGACGCTTACCGCAGGGACGATCCACAATCGGCGACTGCGCCTTGCGTCGAACGAAATCATAGAATCGATCCGCGGCGGTGGCAGTCTATCGGCGTCGATGCGCCGGGTGGGGGTGTTTCCACCGCTCCTGACATACCTAGCCGCCTCCGGTGAGGCGGCCGGGCAGCTTGACGAGATGCTGGAACGGGCCGCCGATTATCTCGAGCGCGAGTTCGATCGTTTCACCGCGACGGCATTGTCTCTGCTTGAGCCGGCGATCATCGTCGTCATGGGGGGCATCGTCGCGACGATCGTGCTATCGATTTTGCTTCCGATCCTTCAGCTCAATACGTTGGCCGGCCAATGAGGAATAGTATGCGTACCGATCGAAAGAAGCGTCGCGCCAATGAAGCAGGATTTACTCTTGTCGAACTGATGGTCGTAATCGTTATCCTAGGCCTGCTCGCCGCGATCGTCGTGTTCAATGTCCTGCCGCTGGGAGACAAGGGAAAGATCACCAAGGCCAAGGCTGATATCTCGACGATCGAGGGGGCGCTGGAACTCTACAAACTTCAGAACGATACCTTTCCCACGACCTCGCAGGGACTGCAGGCGCTGGTCGTCGCACCGGCGGGGGTTGATACGGCACGCTATCAGGCGGGAGGCTACATCAAGAAACTACCCAACGATCCCTGGGGTCATCCATACCTCTATGCGTCGCCGGGGCAGCACGGCGAGGCCGACGTCTGGACGCTCGGAGCGGACAATCGTGACGGCGGCGAGGGGGCCAATGCCGATATCGGAAGCTGGCAATAATATGGTCACGGCTCGCGTCGTTGCGGTAACAGGGAAGTATCGACGCGGTGCCGGCTTTACGCTTGTCGAACTAATGATCGTCATCGCGCTGATCGGGTTGCTGACGGCGGCAGTTATTTGGGCGCTGCCCGATCCGCGTGGACGGCTGGCGGACGAGGCGGCCCGTTTCGCAGGACGCGTCACGGCGGCGCGCGATCTGGCGATCGCCGGCGGATTCCCCGTGAGCGTTTGGGTGACATCAGGTGGATACGGGTTCGACCAGCGTCGCGCCGGTGAATGGGTCGCGATCGCGCAGAAGCCGCTGCGGGTCGAACGCTGGGACGTCGGCACGGTCGCGGCATTCGGCGGCCAGAGCGGCAAAGCTCGAGTCACGTTCGATCCGACCGGATTGACCGACCACGCCGCGACGTTGCAACTCATCCGCGACAAGGCGTCACGATCCGTAAAGATCGCCGCCGACGGTACTGCTCGGGTAGGACGTTGAAATGCGCCGCGAGCGCGGTTTCACGCTGATCGAGATGATGGTGGCGCTTGCGGTTTTCAGTCTCGCGGCGTTGGCGCTGATCCGGCTGGAAAGCACGACGATCCGGGGCGCCGCTATCCTCGATACCGCGCTGACCGCGCAGATGGTCGCCGACAATGTCGCGATCGAGACGGTTACCGATGCGCAACCGCCAGTTCTCGGCTCTGTTACGGGTGTGGAGCGGAATGGTGGGCGGACGTGGGCTTGGAGGCGCACCACGACATCGGCGGGGAATGCGCGTGTCGCCAAGGTAGAAGTGATCGTCACGGGCGCCGACGGCGTCCCGCGCGGACGCCTGACGATGGTGCGCCTCGCGCAACCTCCCGCCGCTCTGGCTGTCGCGCCGCCTCTTCGGCCATGAGTCCGCCGCCGACCTCACGCAGATCGCATGACGGCGATGTGGGTTTCACGCTGGTCGAAGTGATGATCTCTCTGCTTATCTTCGGGCTGCTCGCCGCAGCCGGGGTAGCGCTATTGTCATTCAGCGTTCGCGTGCAGAAGGCAACGGGCGCGCGGCTCGACGATATTGCGGCGCTCGGCAGATTGACCTCGGCGTTATCCGCAGATCTGGCGCAGGCATCGACTCGCCGTCCACGGGGAGAATCCGGCGAGCCTCAACCCCCGTTTTTCGGCGCGGCGAGCGCACGTACCGAGCCGATGCTGCGGCTGGTCCGCTCCGGATGGACCAATACCGACAATGCGCCACGTCCGAGCATGCAAAAGGTCGAGTATCGTTATCTGGACGGCAGCATCGTTCGCGCGGCCTATCCGATGCTCGACGGCACGAAGCCTTTCGATGCCTCGCCAGTGCTCACCCACGTCCGATCGGTCGCATTCAGATATCGTGTCAACGGCGCATGGGGCGATCATTGGGATGTCGGCTCGCCCGCCGATCTGCCGCAAGCCATGGAAATGCGGCTGCAGCGCGACAATGGTGTCGAGTTTCGGGCACTGTTCTTGGTCGGAACGGGGCAGGGGCCGACGGATGCACGTTAAACCGGTGAGCAACCCGCCTTTCGAACGGTCATCCGAACACGGAGCCGCGTTGCTCACCGTGCTGCTGATCGTCGCGCTGATTGCGGTAATGGCCGGCACCGCGCTTGAAAAATTGCGGCTGTCTACCCGGATAGAAGGCAATGCGATCGCTCTGGACCAGGCGCGGGCCTATTCCTATGCGGCCGAGGCGCTCGCGGTGACCAAGATCGACGACCTGCTGGCGCAGGCGCCCAATCGCGTGACGCTAGCCGGAGGCCGGAGCGAGCGACCCTATTCGTTGCCTATTCCCGGCGGCATCGCCACCGCGCGGGTTCGGGACGGAGGAAACTGCTTCAACCTAAATAGCCTGGTCGTTGCAGTCTCGCCCGGCGTCTATGCCGCCTACACGCCCGCGCGGCTCGAGTTCGCGAAGCTGATCCGCCTGGTCGGTGCGCCAGCGTCGTCGGCCGATTCGATTGCCGCGGCGGCTTCCGATTGGATGGACAGCGATAACGACCCGCTGGCAGGCGGCGCGGAAGATTCCAGCTATGACGGTTACCGGACCGGCAATACATTGATGGCCGATCCGAGCGAGTTCCGCGCCGTTCACGGCGTCACGTCAGATCTCTACGCCGCCTTACGACCTTGGCTGTGCGCACTTCCCTTAGCGGCGTCATCGTCGGTCAACGTGAACACGTTGACGCCGGAACAAGCACCGCTGATCGCGATGTCGCTGCCCGATGGCTCGTCGATCGGCGCGGTACGTCAAGCATTGCTCCGCCGCCCGCCCCAAGGTTTTGCAAGTACCAGTGAGTTCTGGCAGTCGCCAGGTCTTGCCGGCATGGCGGCCGCCTCCGGGGGACAGGTTAGCGTGACGACGGGGTGGTTCGATTTGCGCGTCGATGTACGGATCGGCGATGCCGAACTTGAAGACCACGGGCTGATCGATGCGACAAAGCTTCCCGCGCGGCTCGCGACGCGGCAATGGGGTGAGCCGTCATGAGCGACACCCTGGTTCTTTTCCTGCCGAACGGGCTATTGCCGATGCGTTGGCTGCGCCTTTCGGAGCACGGCGTCGGGTCGCGCGGTATGGGTCTCCCCGCGATCGATCCGGAGCGGGACGGTGCGCCCGTCGCGATAGCTCCAGCCGATACGGTGACGCTCCACTGGGCCGAGCTACCGGATCGCTCATTGCTGCAGGCGGTCGCCGCAGCGCGGGTTCTCGTTGCCGATGCTAGCGCTGCTGCCTTAAGCGATCTGCACGTCGCGGTGGGGCGCGAAGAGGGCGTGACTGAACGGCCGATCGCCGTGGTGACGGCGAGCCAGATGCACGCATGGCTCGGTGCGCTTGCCGATGACGGGATAGACCCGGCGGCGATCATCCCGGCGCCGATGCTGCTGCCGCGCCCTGCCGATGGCTATATTCGCGCCGATCTCGGCGGCGACGGTGTGGTACGTGGAACGACGTCTGGCTTTGCCGACGAGGCGCGCTTGACCGAACTGATTACTGGCGGTGCGGCGCCAATGGTTATGGCGCGCGAGGATGTCGAGGCTGCGATCGCTCGGGCAATCGCCGCTCCCGGGCTAGACTTGCGGCAGGGCGAATTCGCGCGGCGGACACGGCGGACGATCGACTGGATGCTCGTCCGCCGTCTCGCCTGGATGGGCACGGCCATTCTCGGCGTGACCCTGGCAACCAGCCTGACCGAGATCGTCAAATATAATCTCGCCGCCACGAGGATGGAGGCGCGCGCAGACGCGTCGGCGCGCACGGGTCTTGCGCGGGGCGAGACGGTCAACGATGCCGATCGCCAACTGACCGAGCGGCTTGCGCGGCTGCGCGGCGCGGGGCTTGGATTCAGCCGGACGGCGGCGGCCGTCTATGCGGCAATCGCATCAGTGCCGGGGACAGAACTGCGCTCGCTTGCCTTTGACGGCAACGGCGCGCTGCGCGCGACCGTCGCGGCGCAGGGAGAAGGGCAGATCACGGATATCACGACGCGGATCGAGCGAGCCGGGTTCGCTGTGCAACAAAGCACCTTGACCAATGCTGGGGGCATTTTCTCCGGCGACCTGACGGTGACAGCGCGATGAGCGAACGGGTGAAGCGCTGGCTCGATGGCAGATCATTGCGCGAGAAGCGCATGTTGCTGGCCATGGTTACGGCGATTGCGCTCTCGCTGTTCTGGTTTGCGCTCATCCTCCCCGTCGTCGATGGCCTTGCGTCGGCAAAGGAACGCGAAAACAGCGCGGCGCTGTTGCTGGCGCAAACCGAAACCCGGGTCGATGCGATCAAGGCATCGATGCGGAACCGCCCCGCGGCGCTTGGCGGCCCGCTCGACGCGGTGATCCGGGCCCGTGCCGATATCGCGGGATTCGCGCTGGGCAGTGTCACGGCGCAGTCCGGCGACCGCGTCCAGATCAGCATCGGCTCGGCCCGGCCCGGCGCGCTTGTGAGCTGGCTAGGCGAGCTGGAGGACGACGGCATCCTCGTCGATACGCTCAACCTGTCGGACAATGGCGACAAAACGGTGTCGGCGCAAATTTCGCTAAGGGCCCGCGGACTATGAGGATTGCCTTGCGTAGCCGTCCCGCCGCGATCTTCGGTGGCGTCTTCATCCTCGGTTTGGTCGCCTTCCTGCCGATGCGGCTTGCGACCGGGGCTGCGGGGCTGGGCGACATGGGCTTCGGCGCGCGATCGGTGTCGGGCACGGTGTGGAGCGGGCGTTTCGACGAGGCGTCTGTTGGTGCGCTGCCGATCGGTGACCTTCGCGCCGGCATATCTCCGTTCGACTTGCTGATCGGCCGCATGCACATATCGTTCTCGCCGATGGCGGGGGCGGCATCGCCCAAGGGCCGATTGGTCCTCGGGCGGCACCTGGTTGGGATCGATGTCGAAACGGCATCGCTTTCCGCCGGAGCAGCATTCTCGCCTTTGCCGGTGTCCGAGCTTGATTTGGCGAATGTCGCGGTTCGCTTTGAAGACGGCATTTGCTCGCGCGCCGCCGGTCGTGTGCGCGCGGTGATGAGCGGCGGCGTGGCCGGGATCGATTTTGGCGGTGCGATGAGCGGCGAAGCGCGGTGCGAGGGTGGCGCGCTGCTCCTGCCGCTGGTCAGCGCCTCCGGCGCCGAGCGCGTGGTCCTGCGCATTTCGGGCGCTGGCCATTATCACGCCG
>JBDSKT010000211.1:0-3813 GCA_039916765.1 Sphingomonas sp. | reverse complement strand
GCGCGGTGGGTCAGCGGCGTCTTCTCGTCGGGTGCCATCTCGCCGAATGTCCGCGTCTGCCAGTCGGGCATGAACATCGCATCATAGCCGAAACCGTTCGATCCGCGTGGCGGCCACACCAATGTCCCCTCGACGCGACCCTCGAACCATTCGACATGACCGTCGGGCCAGGCGAGCGCCAGCGCGCAGACGAAGTGCGCGTCGCGCGGGCTGTCGGGTCCCTTGGTGGCGAGGCGCGCCTCGACCAACTGCATCGCGAGGCCGAAATCGCGGTCCTCGCCCGCCCAGCGCGCCGAGAAGATGCCGGGCTCGCCGCCGAGCGCATCGACGCACAGCCCGCTATCGTCGGCGAGCGCGGGCAGGCCCGAGAGGTCGGCGGCCTGTAGCGCCTTCAGCTCGGCATTGGCGACGAAGGTGGTGCCGGTTTCCTCGGGCTCGGGCAGGTCCAGGTCGGCGGCGGACACGGGTTCGATACCATGGGGTCCGAGCAACGCCCTGATCTCGCGCACCTTGCCCGCATTGTGGCTGGCGATGACGAGCTTGCCGGGCGCGAGCTTGCGGATCGCCTGGGGCACCGCGCCCTCGCCGGTCACTTCGCGACCGCCTTCGCCTGCGCCGCGAAGATGTCGGCGCACCCGATCCGCGCCAGCCGAAGCAGGCGGAGCAGCGCTTCCTCGTCATACGTCGCGCCCTCGGCGGTGGCTTGCGCCTCGGCGATGTTGCCGTTCTCGAGCAGAACGAAATTGGCGTCCGCGTCGGCCGACGAATCTTCGTCATAATCGAGATCGAGCACCGGATTGCCCTTGTAGATGCCGCACGACACCGCCGCGACCTTCTGCGTCAGCGGATCGGCGGTGAGTTTCCCCTCCGCCATCAGGCCGTCGATCGCCAGCCGGAGTGCCACCCACGCGCCCGAGATCGCGGCGGTGCGCGTGCCGCCATCGGCCTGGATCACATCGCAATCGAGCGTGATCTGTCGCTCGCCGAGCAGCTTCAAGTCGGTGACGGCGCGCAAGCTACGTCCGATCAGCCGCTGGATCTCCTGGGTCCGCCCCGATTGCTTGCCCTTCGCCGCCTCGCGGTTGCCGCGCGTATGCGTCGCGCGTGGCAGCATGCCGTATTCGGCCGTCACCCATCCCTCGCCCTTGCCGCGAAGCCACGGCGGCAGTCGCTCCTCGACGCTGGCGGTGACGAGCACCTTGGTGTCGCCGAACCCGATCAGCACCGATCCTTCGGCATGGCGGGTGAAGCGAGGTTCGATGCTGATCGAACGCATCTGGTCGGGCGCGCGGCCGCTGGGGCGCATGGGACGTCTCCTGAAAATGGTTGGACGGGTGCCTAGACTTTCACCCGGGGGAGCGCCAGCCTACATGGCGATGATGACCGCGCCGCCGATCACCGAACTCAACGACCGGGCGCGCGATATCTTTCGCGTCGTGGTGGAGAGTTATCTCGATACCGGTGCGCCGATCGGCTCGCGGTCGATCGCGCGCGCGGGGATCAACCTGTCCCCCGCGTCAATCCGTAACGTGATGCAGGACCTGGAGGAACTCGGCCTGCTGGCCGCGCCGCATACCAGCGCTGGGCGGTTACCGACCGACACCGGGCTGCGGCTGTTCGTCGATGGGATGATGCAGGCGCTCGAACCTTCCGCCGAAGAGCGCGCGGCGATCGAATCGCGCGTGTCGCGCGCCGGGCCGGTGGAAGAAGCGCTTGCCGCGACCACCGCCGCGCTATCGGGACTGTCGGCATGCGCCGGGCTGGTCTTCGTGCCCAAGCGCGACGTGGTGATGCGCCAGATCAGCTTCGTCCCCTTGTCCGCCGACAAGGCGCTGGCGGTGCTGGTCAGCGAACGCGGCGCGGTGGAGAACCGCGTGATCGACCTGCCGTCGGACCTGTCGCCGGGCGCGCTGGTCGAGGCGGGCAATTACATGACCGCGACGCTCGGCGGCCTGACGCTGGCGCAGGCGCGCGCGCGGATCGGGCTGGCGCTCGTCGATGAGCGCGCTGCGCTTGACGGCGCCGCGCGCACGCTGATCGAGCGCGGCCTGGAGGTGTGGAGCGAAGATGGCGACCGGCGGCCGGTGCTGATCGTGCGCGGCCAGGGGCGGTTGCTCGACGATGCCGATGCCGCGCAGCTCCAGCGGATCACCGAATTGCTCGACGATCTGGAGGGCAAGCAGGAAATCGCGCGGTTGCTCGACAGCGCCGCGGCGGGCGACGCGACGCGAATCTTCATCGGTGCGGAGAACCAGCTTTTCTCGCTGTCGGGCTCGTCGGTGATCGCGAAACCCTTTCGCGGACCCGGCGGCGGCGTGGTCGGCGTGGTCGGCGTGATCGGCCCGACGCGGTTGAACTATGCGCGCGTCGTGCCCATGGTGGATGTCACCGCCGCGACGCTCGCGCGGATAATGAGTTAAGAGACCAGAATGACCAAGCAGAACGAGACGAATCCCGCCGACATCGCCGAGGCCGAAGACGTGCGCACCGAAACCGCGGATGGCGCGCCCGAAGTCGCCGAACATGACCGTGTCGGTGAATTGGAAAGGGAGCTGGCCGAGGCCCGGGCCGCGACGCTCTATGCGCAGGCCGAGGTGCAGAACGTCCGCCGCCGCGCCGAAAAGGAGGCGGCCGACGCGCGTACCTATGCCGCGACCGCGTTCGCGCGCGACGTATTGTCGGTCGCCGACAATCTTACCCGCGCGCTGGAGGCCATTCCCGGCGACCTTCGCGCCGATGACAGGATGAAGGGCCTGGTGGTCGGGCTCGAGGCGACGGGGCGCGAACTCGATTCGGTCTTCGCGCGCCACGGAGTGACCAAGATCGACGCGATGGGCCAGGCGCTCGACCCCAACCGGCATCAGGCAATGCTCGAGCTGCCGAGCGACCAGGCGCCAGGCACCGTCGTGCAGGAGATGCAGGCGGGCTACATGATCAAGGACCGGCTGCTGCGCCCGGCACTCGTCGGCGTGGCGAAAAAGGGGGATTAGCGCGCCCGCCCGGCGCCGAACGCTTCGTCTGGAATCGAAGTTTCGGCCTTGAACAAGCGGCGCGTGTTCGGCAAGCGGCCCGCGTCGCATAGCGAGGGTCGATTCAATGTCATGGTTGCCGAATGTCGCCGGGTTTGCGCTGGTGTGCCTGCTGATGGTGTGCACGCCGGGGCCGAACATGATCTACCTCGTGTCGCGGTCGCTGTGCCAGGGGCCGCGCGCCGGGTTTCAATCGCTGATCGGCACCGGCGCGGCGTTCATCCTCTACATGCTCGCGGCGGTCATGGGGATCACAGCGCTGCTGATGGCGGTGCCGCTCGCTTATGACGTGCTACGCGGGGTGGGCGCGCTTTATCTGCTGTATCTCGCGTGGCAGGCGGTGCGCCCCGGCGGCCGCTCGCCGCTCGCGGTCCGCGATCTGCCGGCGGACAGCTCGCGCAAGCTGATCGCGATGGGCTTCATGACCAACCTGCTCAATCCCAAGGCGGCGGTGCTGTACCTTTCATTGCTGCCGCAGTTCATCCGGCCCGAGCGCGGGCATGTGCTCCAGCAGGGATTGGTGCTCGGAGGGGTGCAGATCGTGATCAGCATGGCGGGGAACGCATTCTTCGTGATGATCGCCGGTTCGCTCGCCCGCTTCCTGGCGAGTCGGCCGCATTGGGAGGTGGCACAGCGCTGGCTGATGGGCACCGTGCTTTCCGCGCTTGCTGTCCGCATGGTGACCGAGGCGCGGCGATAGGCTTGCGTCATGCGCGCGTCGGTCGGATAGCGAAGCCATGAACGACAATATCACCGCCGACCGGCCGACCTTCGTCACCCATCT
>JBDSKT010000210.1:0-3085 GCA_039916765.1 Sphingomonas sp. | reverse complement strand
AACGCCAGTTGCAGGGGCTGGGCGGCAGCCGCGCCCGCGACGGCGCGGTGGTCGTGATCGACAATGCCAGCGGAGACGTGCTCGCTTATGTCGGTGGAATCGGCGGCAGTTCGACCGCCCCCGCCGTCGATGCCGCCAATGCCTATCGTCAGGCGGGATCGACGCTCAAGCCGTTCCTCTACGCCGAAGCGATCGAAAAGGGGTATCTGACCGCGGCCTCGATCCTCGACGATTCGCCGATCCAGCTGGACACGGCGTCGGGGCTCTATGTTCCGCAGAATTACGACAAGGGGTTCAAGGGGCCGGTGTCGGCCCGCACCGCGCTGGCGGGGTCGCTCAATGTCCCCGCGGTGCGGACGCTGCTGCTGGTCGGGGTCGACAGCTTCAAGGACCGGCTGTGGGATACGGGGTATAAGGGGCTGGTCGAGGACGGCGACTATTACGGCTATTCGCTGGCGCTCGGATCGGCCGAAGTGACGCTGCTCGAACAAGCCAACGCCTATCGCAGCCTGGCCAATGGCGGGCTGTGGGCGCCGTGGCGGCTAACCGCCGACGATCCGCGCGTGGCGGGGCGCAAGGTTACCACGCCGCAGGCCGCGTGGATCGTCGCCGACATGATGGCCGATGCCAATGCCCGCGCCGCCACCTTCGGCCTCGATTCCGCACTGCGCCTGCCGTTCTGGGCGGCGGTGAAGACGGGCACGTCGAAAGCGATGCGCGACAATTGGTGCATCGGATTCACCGACCGGTACACCGTCGCGGTGTGGGTCGGGAACCTCGAGGGCGATCCGATGCGCGCGGTTTCGGGCACGAGCGGCGCGGCCCCGGTGTGGCGCGACCTGATGCTGGCGCTCAACGCCGGGCATCGCGTCCAGCCGCCTCCTCAGCCGCCGGGCATCGAGGCTCGCCGCGTCACCTTCGCCGGCAATATCGAACAACCGCGCCGCGAATATTTCCTCGCCGGCACGGAGATGAGCCACATTGCCTTCGCCCCGGCCGAAGCGCGCCGGCCACGTATCACCAACCCGGTAAGCGGAACGGTATACGCGATCGATCCCGACATCCCACCCGACCGCCAGCGGCTCGCCGTCACCGTTACCGGCGCTGCGATGACGCATCGGCTGATGCTCGACACGCGCGACCTGGGGGCCGCCGACGCCTCGCCGCAAATCCTCGCCCCGCCCGGGCAACATCGGCTGCGGCTGATCGACATCGGCGGACATGTGGTCGATCAAGTGCTATTCACGATACGATGATGCGCCGGATCGAACCAATAGGCGTGACACGCGTTGCGCCGGCAGTCCCTTTTCCCCTTTCGGGACTGGTGCCTGCCGCAACAGGGCACCGGCCGCGCCGCTTGGTCGAGAGCGGCGCGGCCGAACCTGGGGCAGGGACGCTTGTCCGGCACCGACTGTACCGAAATCCCATTCAACGGTAGAAGTAGCGAATTATCTCGATCCTTGCGCCGCGGCGCGGATCAACCGGGAAAATCGTCCTAATGATGCGCTATCGACTTGGGGTGCAGGAGGCGGTTCTGCAGCCATGTTCCCCCAGGCATAGCGTGCCAGCGTTACGGTGTGTCGCGCCCGCCCGAATCGCCCTTGCCGCCGCCGATCGCACCGACCGTGCCGATGTTGCCGAACAGCTCATCGAACAGGTTTCGGTCCTTGCCCAGCGTCGGCGTCGTCTTGGCATAGGGGCTGATCGACGCGACCTGCTCGACGCCCGATTTATAAACGCCGGAGACCGTGCCGGCGTCATCGAACGCAATGCGCAGCGTCAGCTGATCCTTGGCCTTCGGCTTGTTGTACGCAAAATTGCGCGAATCGCGTGACACGTAATACCAGTCGCCCTTGTTGAACTGGCTGGCGAAGCTCGGCTTGCCAAGCACCTGAAGCACCGATTGCCGCGTATCGACGCCCGGTTGCACCGAATTGACGAGATCCGCGTCGACGACATAGCCCTGGTGCGAACGAAGCGGCGTGCAGGCGCCGAGCCCGGCGACACCGGCGATGATCAGGCAGGCGGACGTGATACGCATGGTCGACTCTCCGGCCCGGTCAGGATGCGGCTGGATTGCATCGCGGGCGACGAGGCTCAATATGCGGATCAAGGTGGCCAAACAAGGGCCGCTGCCGGAGACCGCTGCATGACCTTTGTCGATCGCTTGTTCGGCCGCCGCGACGAAACCGCATTGGCGCTATATGGTGCGGTGGTGGCGCATGCCCGCGCGCCGCACTGGTACGAAGCCGGGGCGGTGCCCGACACGGTCGATGGTCGCTTCGACATGGTCGCGGCGGTGCTCGCGTTCGTCCTCCTCCGGCTTGAAGCCGACCCGAGCGCCGCGGCGGCCGGCGCGCGGCTGACCGAGCGGTTCGTGAAGGACATGGACGGGCAATTGCGCGAACTCGGCATCGGCGACATCGTCGTCGGCAAACATATCGGAAAGATGATGAGCATGCTCGGCGGCCGGCTCGGCGCGTATCGCGACGGGCTCGCGGCGGACGATCTGACTCCGGCATTAATCCGCAATCTCTATCGCGGTGTGGCGCCGGCGGACCAAGCCGTGGCGCACGTCAGCGAATCGCTGTTGCGTTTCAGCGCGGCGCTGAACGCCGCGCCGACCAACACGATCCTGACCGGAGACCTGCCGTGAGCGTGCCGGAATTCTCGCGTCCCGAGCGGATCGACACGATCGGCGAGGGCGAACGCACGATCCACGTCGCCGCCGACGAAGCCGAGCGCGCCGCGCTGGCGCGACGGTTCGACCTGATGAGGCTCGAGCGGCTTGAAGGCGAGTTCCATATCCGCCGCGATGCGACGGGGATCGTCGCGCACGGTCGCGTGCTGGCCTCGCTCGCGCAAGCGTGCGTGGTCACCGATGAACCGGTGCCGATCGACATCGACGAACCGGTCGCACTGCGTTTCGTCGCCGATGACGCCGCGACTGAAGGCGAAGTGGAACTCGGCGAAGATGCTCTCGACACGGTCCCGCACGATGGATCAGCGATCGATCTGGGCGAGGTGGCCGCCGAGACGATGGCGCTGGCCCTCGACCCCTATCCGCGGGCGCCGGGTGCCGCCG
>JBDSKT010000209.1:0-5222 GCA_039916765.1 Sphingomonas sp. | reverse complement strand
AGTAAGACTGGGATGTTGAGCGGCCTTGATCGTCAAGCGGAAATCGGGTCATTTTTCTTTCGCCGTTCCGGTTATGTCGCCGCTATGCGAGCCGCATACATCGATCATGCCCAGCAAAGTGGATCCCGATTGGCTGCTTTGGCAGCCCATTCGGGGGATGCCATCCTTTGGATTGGGGGCGCAAGCTATCCCGACGGATGGCGCAATATTGCCGGGTTCGACTGTCGTGGGTTCGGCAGCGGCGTAAGCAGGTCTCTCGCGTGCGTCACGGCCTGAGCATCGATTGCACAGTCGTATGGCGCGCCCGGCTGGATTCGAACCAGCGGCCTCAAGATTAGAAGTCTCGTGCTCTATCCAACTGAGCTACGGGCGCGTGGTGCAGCGACTAGCGCGGATTGCGTGGGCGGGAAACCGGCTTCATAAAGCCACGCATGATGCATGGGAGAAGCGAGGGGCCGCTGGCCGTGTCCGCGCGTGATGTCGTTGGCCGCGATTTTCGCTATTATGATTTCGTGATGGCCGCATTCGTGGCGATCATCCTGCTTTCCAACGTAATCGGCGCCGGGAAAGTCGCTGCGGTCATTGTGCCGGGCCTCGGCTTGCGTCCATTTGGCGCAGGCATTCTCTTCTTTCCCATCAGCTACATCATCGGCAACGTCCTCACCGAAGTGTACGGCTATGCGCGGGCCCGTCGAGTGATTTGGGTGGGAACGGCGGCGGTACTGTTCATGGCGTTCATGTCGTGGGTAGTCGTGGCGCTGCCCCCGGCGCCGGACTGGAATAACCAACCAGCTTATGAGGCGGTGTTCGGACAGGTCCCGCGAATCGTTTTTTCCTCGATCGCTGCGTTTTGGGCGGGCGAGTTCGTGAATTCGTATGTCCTCGCGCGAATGAAAATCATGACCGGCGGCCGATACTTGTGGACCCGAACGATCGGCTCGACGATTACCGGGCAGGGGGTCGATAGCCTGATCTTCTATCCATTGGCCTTCTACCCCGTCGCTTTTCTGGCACCGACCGGATTTACGCCGGCGTTGGTGGCTACCGTGTTGCTGACGCAGTGGGCGCTCAAGGTGTCGTGGGAAGTGCTACTGACGCCGGCGACGTATGTCGTCGTTGGCTTTCTCAAGCGTCGTGAAGGAGTCGATGTATTCGACGAAGGAACCGATTTTTCGCCCTTCAGCGCCGTCGTCTAATCCTGTCGCGACGCTTAACTTTGCCATCGACCGCATGACGCCGTAACAGCAAAGCTATGCTGGCCGGTCTGATTTTCGCAACCGAGGATGCCGACGACCGCCCTGGCGTGCTCGCGGCGACGCTGCCGTTCGGCGGGCTGACGCTGGTCGAGTTCCAGGCGCGGCTGCTGGTCGCTGCCGGCGCCTCCCAAATCGTCCTCGTCGTCGCGCGCATGACCCCCGAACTGCTCGGCGCGATCAACCGTATCGGGCGGCGCGGCATTACCGTCGATGCTGTCCGCACAGCGGGCGAAGTGGCTGAAAAACTGCATCCGCTCGCGCAGTTGCTGGTGGTGGCGGACGGGCTGGTGACGAACGGCGGAATCGTCGATTTGCTCGCCGGCGAAGGCGGCGATGCGCTGCTGGTGATCGACGATCGCGACGTGCCAGAGGGCTTCGAGCGGGTCGGCGCGCTAACCGCCTGGGCGGGGCTCGCTCGGCTTGATCCGCGCCATATCGCCGAAGTGGCGGCGCTGCCTAAGGACTATAATTTCCAGTCGACGCTGTTGCGCGTCGCGGCACAGGCGGGGCCTGAGCATATCCGGCTGCCAGCCGGCGAGGCGGCGCATGGCATCGTGCGCGATTCGCGGACGCTCGTGGGACGCGGCAAGGCGATCCTCACCGCGTTGATCTCACCACCGGTGCGCTGGGCTGATCGGTGGGTGCTGGCGCCAGTGGCGCGCCTTGCCCTGCCGATGCTCGTTGCCCGATCGACCCCCACGGCCGCGGTAAGTGGCGTGGCGCTGCTGCTCGCCGTAGCGGCCCTTAGCGCACTGTATCTGGCATGGCCGACAATAGGCATGGTGTTGACCATAGTCGCGACGCTGGGTTTTTCGTTGGGCGCGGTTCTCGCTTGGGTGCGCGATGAAGACGCTCTGGTCCGCTTTTCGCGCGCCGCGACGCTGGCGACCGTCGCGCTTGCCGCACTGCTCGTTGGCGACCTGGTTCGTCGCGACGGCGGGGCAGCGACCGGCCTCGTAGCAGCCGTTGCGGGGATTGTTGCGGCCGGATTGATCGAGCGCGCGGCTACCGCGACGCCTACGAGGCGTTGGTGGGCCAGCCCCGCCGCATTCCCGCTTGTGCAACTGCCTTTCATAGCTGCCGGGCAACCGCTCACTGCGCTTTGCATCGCGGCGGGCTATGCTGCCTTGACCTTGGCGGGCGCTATCGAGGCACTGCGCGAAAAGCCTTAGTCGGGTTTTAACGACAACACCTTACACGGTGGCGGATGTCGATCGACCGAAATGACTTGGATGGCGGCACGCGAGGCAGCGACAGGGCGATGCGCGCACGCGCGCTGACCGCCGACGCGCGTGCGGAATATCGCCTGCGTGTCGCGATCGACGACTTTTTCCTGCCCGACAACGCGCGGCTGGACGACCGCCTGCGTGCCGCGCTGGCAATCGCGATCAGCGGGATGACGGCGTCGGTGGATGTGGCGTTGCGTCAGCACGCGGCCCGGCTGCTGGCGTCTCGCGATGCGCCGGAGCTGGCGGAGCGGCTCCGCGCAGAACCGCGTACCGTGCTGGATCGGCTGGTCGCAGCTGGGCTGATGCGCGATACCGACCTTATGCGCGAGTTGATAGGACGGGTGCGGAGCGACGTGTTGAGCGAGTCGCTGCCGGTTCAGGCGCCGGAGGAATTCGATCGGCCGAGCCTGCTCGTGCGGCTGTCGCAAAGCGATGACCATGTCATTGCAAGCGGCGCGATGGCGCTGCTCGGGGCAGAAAACCGCCGCCGCCTAACTGCTCCAACCGATTTACCAAGCTGGAGTGACCTGCCGGCAGACCTTCACCACCGCCTGGTGTGGTGGGTTGCGGCGGCGCTGCGCGAACAGCTGGCATGTGTGGCCGGAGGGGCGCTACCCGCGCTCGATCACGCGCTCGCCGAGGCAGCGCTGCGGCACATCGGCGCGCATGATGAGGGCGACCGGGTCGAAGCGGTGGCAATGCGGCTGGCGGTCGCGATCGATGCGCGTGCCGACGAGCTAGCCTTGTTGCTGGTCGAGGCACTGGCCGATCGACGCCTATCGCTGTTCGTGGCGTTGATCGCGCACGCGCTGGGTCTCAATTTCGGCGACGCGCGAGAGATCGTGCTCGATCCAGTCGGCGACCAATTGTGGCCGGTGCTGCGCGCGCTCGAGATAGATCGCACTTCGATCGCGCGGATCGGCCTAGCGCTGACGGAAGCAGATCCGCGCCGTGACGTGGAAGCCTTTGCCGATAGTATCGACGAAATCGCTGATCTGGCCCCGATAAACGCGCGTGCCGCGGTTGCACCGTTGCTGCTTCACCCCGATTACCGCGCGGCCATGCTTGCGCTGGCTCGTGGGGCGGTCGCGTGAACGTGCCCGACGCCATGCTGCCGCAAGCGCGCGGTTTGGTCGATCGCGACGGAAAGCTGATCGAGGCCGATCAGCGCCTGCACGACCTCAACGCGCGTGCCGGAGGTGCGCTTGGTAACCCGATCGCGGTGCCGCAGATCGCGACTCTTGCACGGTTGTCGCAGCGGCTCGGTATCCTCATCTCACGCGGCATCGTGACCGCCGATGGCGGCGACGATGTGGAACTCTGGGTTCGTGCCGAGCCTGACGCCGCTGGCGTACGCCTGTCGATCACTGGATGGAAACTGCGCCGGGCATGGGCGCCATCCGCCCCGGTGCAGGATCGTGACGGCGATTTCTTGCGCGGCGCGGCGGAATGGAATTGGGAAACCGATGCGACACTACGGCTAACGTTCATCTCGCCTGCCGCCGGAGCTTATGGGATCGACGCAGCGGCGATGCTTGGGCAACCGCTGACCAAGTTGTTCGTGCTTGGTGAAGACATGGAGGGCGGATTCCCCATTCTCGGCGGTTTGGCGCTTTACCGGGGTTTCGAGCAGCAGCAAGCGACAATCCGGTCGAGCGGTCGCGTCGTACACCTCGCCGCGACGGCCCGCACCGATGAGAGCGGTGCGTTCGTCGGCTTCGTCGGGGCAGTGCATGCGCTCGATGAACCGGTGATCGCAGCAACCCTTGCGACGCCACAGGCGGACGAGGCGACCGCGGTGTTTGCCGCTCGGCTCGACGCGGCATTGCGCGCCCCGCTCGACCGGATCATTGCCAACGCAGACAGTATCAGCGCGCAAGCCGACGGTCCGTTGCGCCAGGATTACGCCGATTACGCCGCGGACATCGCCACGGCAGGGCGACATCTGGTTGGTCTGGTCGACGACCTGGTCGATCTGCAATTCATCGAACGCCCTGATTTCTCGGTTGCGATTGAGGCGATCGATCTCGCCGACGTCGCGCGCCGCGCGGCGGGGCTGCTCGGCGTACGCGCGGCCGAAGCGCGGGTCATCATCGATAAGCCCGCAACCAGTGAATCCTTGCCCGCGACCGGCGAATTCCGTCGGGCCCTGCAGGTGATGGTCAATCTCATCGGAAACGCTGTGCGTTATTCGCCTGCCGAAGCGACGGTGTGGATCCGTGCCCAGCGTGAGGGTGGTATCGCGGCGGTGATCGTTGCCGATCAGGGCAAGGGCATCGCGCCGGATGATCAGGCGCGGATTTTCGAAAAATTCGAGCGTGTCGATCCGCGCGAACCGGGTGGGAGCGGCTTGGGGCTTTACATCGCGCGCAGACTTGCGCGGGCGATGGGTGGCGACGTTACCGTGGACAGCGCCCCCGGCGAGGGCGCGCGGTTCGTCTTCACGCTACCATATGGCGGCTGAGCGTCAGCGGCGCTTTCTACCGCGTCGGTTGAGGACGATCAGCACGACCCCCACGGCGGCAACCGCCGCACCGCGGAATGCCCATTCACGCTGGTCGATCATCGTGCTCGACGCCGGCCAGTGGATCAAACCCGTTCCCTGACCGATCCACAGCAGACCCATCAGCACGGCGACGGCGCCGAGTGCGACCATGACGGCGCGGAACGCGTTCATCAGCGTCGTTCCACGGGAACGTAGTCGCGCTGCGTCGGCCCTGTGTAGAGCTGACGCGGG
>JBDSKT010000208.1:0-8759 GCA_039916765.1 Sphingomonas sp. | reverse complement strand
CGCGAGTATACCCCGCTGGTCGAACCGCTATCACTCGACGAGGCGTATCTCGACGTGACCGAAAACCTGCGCGAATTGCCCTCGGCAACCGCGACGGCCAGGGAAATCCGCGCGCGGATCCTTGCCGAAACCACGCTGACGGCGTCGGCCGGCATCTCGTACAACAAGTTCCTCGCCAAGCTCGCCTCGGACCAGAACAAGCCCAACGGCCAGTGCGTGATAACGCCGGCGCAGGGGCCGGGCTTCGTGGCGAAGCTGCCGGTCGGCCGCTTCCACGGCATCGGGCCGAAGACCGCGGAGAAGATGGGCGTGCTTGGCATCCGGACCGGCGCCGACCTCCTGACTTGGGAATTGACCGACCTGCAACGCCATTTCGGCAAGGCGGGCGCTTGGTATCACGGCCTCGCGCGCGGCGAGGACCACCGCCCGGTCGAACCCAATCAGCCGCGTAAGTCGTCCGGTTCGGAGACGACATTCAACACAGACCTGACCACGAGCGAGGCGATTGAAACGGCGCTGTTGCCACTCGCCGCCGATGTGTGGCGGTGGTGCGAGGCGTCGGGCGGTCGCGGGAGGACGGTGACGGTCAAGGCGCGCTACGACGATTTCCGCATCGTCACGCGCAGCCGGACGTTGAACGCCAAAGTCGATGACAAGGCGTTGTTGGACGCGACCGCGCTTGCATTGGTGCGCAGCCTGTTCCCCTTGCGAGCGCCCATCCGGTTGCTCGGTGTCACACTGTCGACCTTCGACGATACCGAGGAGGAAACGCCGCGCTTAGATTTGTGATGGGATCGCGGTGCGCGTCTTCCGTCCCCAACCGCCGCGGCCGGTAAGGAAGGCGAACCAGCCCCACACCGCGCCGGAATGGCGCAGCAGCTGGAACGTGAATGGCTCGGCCACCGCCGCGATGATCGCCGGGCCGACGCGCAACCCGTGGGTCTGCCCCGTCCAGCGCTTGTAGATACCGAGTGACCAGAGGTGGAAAGTCAAATCGACCACGATCTTGGCGATCATGATGAGCAGGATCGGGAAGGCGATCAAAAAACGTCCGCTCGCCACCACCACGATCAGGATGAAAAACGCGGCGAGACCGTAGACAGGTTGAAGAGTATCAAGTGCCTTCACCGGCAGCATCCGCGTGCCAAGCGATCCGAATCGTCGATTGCCGACCATGTCGCGATTCCAGCGTTGCGTCTGAAGAAAGCCACCGAACCACCGCCGGCGTTGCTTGAGGAAGGCCAGCGGGCTGGCGGGGGCGTCGGTGCGTGCGAGCGCACCCCCAACCACGCGCACGCGCCAGTCACATCCTTGATCCGCGGCGTGCCGATAGAGCCGGTGGATCAGTTCATAATCCTCGACCAGACATTCCGGATCGAAGCCGCCGACGCGTACAACCGCTTGTCGCCGGAACGCAGCGAAGGCGCCCGAAATGAGCAAGAGGCTGTGGACCTGCTCCCACGCGTGACGAGACAGGAAGTTGCGCACATATTCGTAGGATTGAAACCACTGAAACAGCCGAGCCTGCGCGCTCGGCCCGCAAATCGGTGCGAGGACGCCGGTCGCCGCGACCAGCTCTGGTTCGGCGAGGAACGCGGCACGCATTGCGGCGATCGCTCCCGGCTCGAGCAAGGTGTCGGCATCCACCGTCAGGATGATTTCAGCGTCGGTCGCCAGCATCGCGGCATTGAGGGCGACCGCCTTGCCCCCATGAGCGAGACGAAGCCACTGGAGCGACGGCAAGTTGGTCGAGCCAGTCGCCACCCCGCCCAACGCGGGTTTGTGCAAGCCATAAAGCCGCGCCAGCAGTTCCGACGTCGAATCGGTCGAGCCGTCGTCGGCGATAAGGATAACCTCGGGCGGCATCGCTTGAGCCGCAAGCCGCTCGATCGTCGCGCCCAGCACGCCAGCCTCATTGTGGGCGGCGACGATCACGGCAAGGCTTGGCCCGCCGTCAGTCTGCCGCGGCGCAACTTGAGCCCGTAAGTCGCGGATGTTCCATGCGGTGAAGGCCAACAGCACCGTGTCGTAAAAGATATAGGCGATGCCGATCGCCCAGACGGCCAGCCCTTGCCGAAAAAAGGCCTGTGCGGTGAGCACGATGAACACGATCAGCGGGGCGAATCCGACGAGCCGGCTGGCCAGCGGCACGCGGCGCGGGGTCAGTCGAGGCGACTCGGCGGTAAACGTCGTTGCCAGGGAAATTGCAGCCGGAGAGATCATGCCGGAATAGTCGTTACCGATGCGAGACAGACCTATTACAAGCGGCGCCTAGCCCTTCGCTTCATCCCGCGCTAGGGTTGCGGCGAGATTTACGGCAAATGGGACAGTGGTGAGCGAGCGCTATACGAAAACGGCGATTTGGCTGCACTGGCTCGTCGCGATCGGAGTCATAACGAACATCGCGCTTGCCTGGACCTGGGACTATGTCGCGGACGACCAGGTACGGCCGCTGATCAACACGCACAAAGCGATTGGCGTCACGGTGCTCGGATTGGCGATCCTGCGGCTGCTGTGGCGACTGACGCACACCCCTCCGGCGATCCCCGTCAGCTATGCCAAATGGGAAGTCGTGACGGCGCACACCGTTCATTGGGGGCTGTATTTGATCATCTTCGCGATGCCGTTGACCGGCTGGATCATGGACTCGGCATATAAGGATGCAGCGACGCATCCAATGTCGTACTTCGGGCTGTTTCAATGGCCGCGCCTGGGCTTCATCATGGACTTGCCCGCCGACAGCAAGAAATGGGTCCACGACACGTTCGGTACGGCGCACGAGCTGATCGCGAAGCTCGTCTATGCGCTCGTCGTGTTGCACGTAGCCGGCGCCCTCAGGCACCAGATGCGCGGCGCAAAAGAATTGCAGCGAATGGGTATCGGACGCGGCTAGTCGCTCAAACTACCGCTTCGTGAAGACGGCCTTGGGCAGCATGATATGCACGCCCTTGTTGCGATCGACCAGCTCGGTCACTTCGACATCGCCGGCAACGCTTATCAGCATATAGGCGTCGTCGCGCGTCATACCCCTTGTGGCGACGAGGAAATCGATCATGTTGCGCAGCGCCTTGCGCGTCGCGTTGCTTAGGTCGTCATCAAACCCCATCGCAATGTAATGCGTCGGCGTCTCGGCGCGCGGGTAGGGTGTTTCCTGTCCCTTGTGCAGTACGAATTGCAGCGTGCCGGTGAGGGAGGTTTCCAGCGCGGTGATGTCCACCTCGCCATTGCCTTGACCGGCATGTCCGTCCCCGACCTGAAACAGTGCACCGGCCGCATGGACGGGCAGATACAGGGTCGTCCCCGCGATCAGCGCCTTGTCGTCCATATTACCGCCGTTGATCGTGGGCGGGGCTGAATCATAGCGGCCGAAAGCAGGCGGCGGCGCCACCCCCATGCTGCCGAAGAACGGGTGGAGCGGCACGTCGATGCCCGGCGCGAACCGCGCCATCATCGCCTTGCGGTCCAGCGGAATGATCTTCATCCGTGCGTAGGGGAAGTCGTCCGTCAGGAAGCCGGCGCCGTAGCGGAACGCGTTATACGCATATGGAATGGCGAGATCGACCTTGAGAATGCGCACCTCGAGCGTGTCGCCCGGTGCGGCACCTTCTATCGCGATCGGCCCGGTCAGGATATGTCCGCCGGGGCCGCGATCGGCCACCGGCACCCCCGCGAACAGGGCACGCAGCGACGGCTCGACATCGGCAGGCGCGACGCCGGCCTTTTCAAGCCCGGTGGGACTGTTGGTGAGCACGGTATGGACCACCACCGTATCGCCCGACTTGATCGTCAGCGCGGGCTTTGTCCCCGCTTCGTAATGGCCCCAGGCGACCGTCTGCGGCGTCGCCGGAAGATCGAACGTCCTGGCCGCCCCCGGTGTGGCGATGGTCACCAGAGCCGCTGTCAACATCGCTCGCCACATGTCGCTCTCCTCCTAAGACCGCACCGCGGGGGGCGCGCGGGCGCTCGACGGGTGGGCGCGCGGCAGGATGATCTCGTCGATCGCTCCTGCCACCCCATCCGCGTCGTTGGCGCCGGTTACGAGATCCGCCTTGGCCTTCACCGCGTCAGGCGCCTGGCCCATCACGATCGACAGCCCGGCGCGATCGAACATCGCCACGTCGTTCGCCTGGTCACCGATCGCGACCGTCTCCCCAAGCGAGATTTCCATCGCCTTCGCCAGCGCGACGATCCCGTCGCCCTTGTTCGCCTCAAGCGCGGTGACATCGAGGTAATACGTCTGGGACTGAACGATCGTCGCTTTGTCGCCGAACCGCGCCGCCGCTTCCTTGTGCAGTCGAGCGAGCAGAGCGGGATCATCGCTGACGAACGTCAACTTGTCGGCGTTACCGTGCAGCGAGGTGAAGTCGGTCGTCACGATCGGCGCCTGGTTCGATGCGATACGTTCATGCGCGACGTGAACGCCTTGCTCGCTTGATGCATACCAACGGTCATTGGCAAACACCCAGCGATCGACGGCGGCGCCGCCGATCAACGCGAACAACCCTTTCGCCACGGCGCTGTCGATGCTGTGGCTCGCGATCACGGTGCCGTCTCGCTTGAAGATCGTCCCGCCGTTGAACGCGCCCATCGGCGCATCGAGCGCAAGCGCGTCGGCGATCGGCATCATGCCGGAGCGGGGCCGCGCGCTGATGATCGTGAAGCCGAGCCCGGCCTCCGCGAGCCGCCCGACCGCGTCGATCGTCGGCTGGGTGAGGCGTTTATCCTTGTCGACCAATGTGCCATCGACATCGGCGACGACGAGCCGGATCGGCGCGCCCGCGCGTTTGTTCACTGCGGCATCTCCACGTGTCCACCGAACCCGAAGCGCATCGCCGAGAGGAGCTTGTCGCCGAAGGTGTGGTCTACCCTGCTGCGATAGCGTGCGAACAAGGCCGCGGAGAGTACGTTGACCGGTACCGCCTCTTCCATCGCCGCCTCGATCGTCCAATGCCCCTCACCCGAATCGGCGACCTTGCCGGTGAACTGGTCGAGCGTCATGTCCTTGGCGAGTGCCGCCGCCGACAGATCGAGCAGCCACGAGGATATCACGCTACCGCGCCGCCACACCTCGGCGATATCGGTCAGGTTGAGGTCGAACCGCTCACCCTCGGGAAGCTTGTCCAGGTTTTTCGAGGCGAGGATGTCGAACCCTTCCGCATAAGCCTGCATCAGGCCGTACTCGATACCGTTATGGACCATCTTGACGAAATGCCCCGCGCCCGCCGGGCCGGCATGGATATACCCCTTCTCGGCGCGTGCATCCTCGCCTTCGTTCGCCATTCGGTTGGGCGTGCGCGGGATCGTGCCGAGGCCGGGGGCCAGCGCATCGAGGATCGGGTCGATATGATCGACCGCGTCCTTCTCGCCGCCGACCATCATGCAATAGCCGCGCTCGAGGCCCCACACGCCACCTGAAGTGCCGACATCGACGTAGCGCACGCCCTTTTCGGTCAGCGCCTTGGCGCGGCGGATGTCGTCCTTGTAGAAAGTATTGCCGCCGTCGATGACGATGTCGCCCGAGGTGCAAAAGCCGCCGATCGTGGCGATGGTCTGCTCGGTCGGGTCGCCGGCGGGGAGCATCACCCAGTAGATCGCCGGCACGGCGAGCTTACCCGCCATATCTTCCAGCGTTGCCGCGGCAACGGCGCCGTCCTTGACGACATCCGCGACCGCGCCCGCATTGTGGTCGAAGACCACCGTTTCATGGCCGGCGCGCATCAGCCGCCGCGCGATATTGCCGCCCATGCGCCCGAGACCGATGATGCCGATTTTCATGATGATACTCCGATGTTGGCTAAGTTGCCGCGGACGCGAAGGTCAGGCCGCCGCGGGATGTTTGGCGGCGATAGCCCCTAACAGATCGTCGAAGGCCTTGGAAAAGGACGCGACCCCCTCCGCGGCCAGCGTCCCGGTAACGCCGGACAGGTCGAGACCGAGCCGCTCGGCATCCGCCAATATTCGTTTCGCTTCCGCAACGTTCTGCGTGAGCGTTTCGGCCGCGGTGCCATGATCGCGATAGGCGTCGAGCGTTTTGGGGGGGACGGTATTGACCGTATCCGGGCCGATCAGCGTGTCGAGATACAGCGTGTCGGGATAGTCCGGGTTCTTGGTGCCCGTCGATGCCCAGAGCAGACGCTGCGGCATCGCGCCTTTGGCGGCAAGCGTTTGCCAACGCTCGCTTTTCACGAAGTCCTGATACCAGGCATAGGCCGCCTTTGCATTGGCGATCGCCACCTTGCCCTTGAGCGCCTTGGCCTCCTCCCCGCCAGTACCGGCATCGATCGAATCGTCGATCTTGCCGTCGATCCGGCTGACAAAGAAGCTGGCGACGCTGGCGATCCGGTCGATCGGAAGATCGTGGCGCACCCGCTCCTCCAGCCCGGCGACATACGCCTCGGCCACGGTCTTGTACGCATCGATGGAGAAAAGCAGCGTCACGTTGACGTTGATCCCCGCCCGGATCGTCTCCGAGATGGCGGGCACGCCGGCGGGCGTACCCGGTATCTTGATCATCAGGTTCGGCCGATCGACCATCTTCCATAATTTGCGCGCCTCGCCAATCGTCGCGTCGGTGTCGTTGGCGAAATAGGGCGAGACCTCGAGGCTGACATAACCGTCCTTGGCGTCGAGCCTGTCGTACACCGGGCGAAGGATATCGGCGGCATGCTGGATGTCCTGCACCGCGAGATGCTCGTAGCGGTCCATGGCCGGCGCGTCGGGATGCGCCTTGTCGTATTCGGCCAGCGCCTCGTCATAAGCGTTGCCGTGCCCCATCGCCTTCTCGAAGATCGACGGGTTCGAGGTGACGCCGGTCACGCCGTCCTCGTCGATGAGCTTTTGCAGCCCGCCCTCGGCGAGGAAATCGCGCGCGACGAAATCGAGCCAGATCGCCTGGCCGTGCGCTTCGAGATCGTTGAGGCGTCCCATTACTTCATCTCCAGCATTTCTTTGGCGACCTTCACGACATTCTCCACCGTGAAGCCGTATTTGTCCTGCAACTTGGCAAGTGGGGCCGAGGCGCCGAAGGTGGACATGGTGATGGTCTTGCCCGCCAGCCCGACATAGCGATCCCAACCGATCTCTCCGCCCATCTCGATCGCGAGGCGCGCGGTGACCTTCTTGGGCAGAACCGATTCCTTGTACGCGTCAGACTGGCGCTCATAGCGATACCAGCTCGGCATCGAGACGACACGCGAGGCGACGCCCTCCGCCTTCAACCGCTCGTGCGCCGCGACCGCGAGCGACACTTCCGAGCCGGTGGCAATCAGGATGACGGCGGGATCGTCGCTATCGGCCAGCACGTAGCCACCCATCGTTACCCCGTCGGCGCTCGCATATGTCGATCGGTCGAGCGTCGGCAGCGCCTGACGCGAGAGGATCAGCGCGGTCGGGTGGCCACCCTCCGCGACGATCGCGCGCCATGCCGCCGCCACTTCGTTGGCATCGCACGGACGGATCGTGTCGAGCCCGGGGATCGCCCGGAGCGTCGCGAGATGCTCGATCGGCTGATGCGTCGGGCCGTCCTCGCCGACACCGATCGAATCGTGCGTGAAGACCCAGGTCGCGCCGACCTCCATGATCGCCGACAGCCGGATCGGCGCGCGCATGTAATCGGCGAAGACCAGAAAGGTCGATCCATAGCCGCGCAGATGCGACAGCGTCATGCCGTTGACGACGGCGCCCATGCCATGTTCGCGCACACCGAAGTGGAAGTTGGCGCCGGCATAGTTATCCGGCTCGAACGAGGGCGCATTTTTGATGTCGGTCTTGGTCGAGGGCGCAAGATCGGCCGAGCCGCCGATCAGCCATGGCACCCTGGCGGCGATGGCGTTGAGCACCTTGCCGCCGGCGTCGCGCGAGGCGATGCCCTTGGGGTCGGCATCGAACACGGGAATGTCGGCATCCCATCCGTCGGGCAGTTCGTTCGACAGGATCGCGTCGATTTCCGCCGCAAGCTCCGGATGCGCGGCCTTGTATGCGGCGTAGAGCGCTTCCCATGCCTCGCGCAGAGGCTTGCCTCTGCCCGCGATCGCGTCGTGGAAATGCGCGGCCACCCCGTCCGGCACATAGAAGCTCTTGTCCGCCGGCCAGCCATACGCCTCCTTGGTCAGCCGGACATTCTCCTCGCCGAGCGGTTCGCCGTGCGCCTTCTCGCTACCCGCACGCGGGCTGCCATAGCCGATCACCGAGTGGACGACGATGAAGGTCGGCTTGTCCTGCGCCGCACGGAACTCGGCGAAGGCGGCGGCAAGCGCTTCGGTGTCGTTGGCGTCATCGACGTGGATGACGTGCCAGCCATAGGCGGCGAAACGAGCGCCGACATCCTCGTCGAACGCAAGGGCGGTGCTGCCCTCGATCGAGATGTGGTTGCTGTCGTAGATCCAGCACAGGTTGGACAGCTTGAGATGGCCTGCCATCGACGCCGCCTCGGCCGATACGCCCTCCATCATGTCGCCGTCGCCGCACAGCGCATAGATATCGTGATCGAACAGGTCGAAGCCAGGCCGGTTGTAGCGCGCCGCCATCCAGCGCTCGGCGATCGCCATGCCGACCGAATTGCCGCAACCCTGGCCAAGCGGACCGGTGGTCGTCTCGACCCCGGTGGTGTGGCGATATTCGGGATGACCCGGAGTCTTCGAGCCGAGCTGTCGGAAATTCTCGATATCGTGGAGGCTGACCGCCTCCTTTCCGGTCGGCTTGCCGTCGCCATCGATCTCGCGGACGCCGGCGAGGTGGAGCAGGCTGTACAACAGCATCGA
>JBDSKT010000207.1:0-4323 GCA_039916765.1 Sphingomonas sp. | reverse complement strand
TCTTTTCGCCTGCTATGGTTAGTGCAAAGCATCATTTGAAAGGCGCTGTGGCTGGCGCAGCTGCGGGTCACATGGTTGGGCATGGGCACGCCGTTGCCGGTGCCGCTGCCGGGTCGATGATGCAGCATCATCATGCCAAGGTTAAGGCGCGCAAGGCGGGCTGAGATTCTGGGGGCGGCGCTTGATCGCACGCGCCCCCAGTTTTTCCGAAGCGAAGCGTTTTTTGCCTTGATCGCGATCAGGACGTGAGTGTTCCGTTTCAGCTATGCGAGCGGGAAGCTGGAAGCAACGGGCTGGCGTTGCTTGACGTGCAGCGGCGGAATCCCGGCTGAAAGGACCTTTTATGGTCACCCAGCGAAGCGCCGGTCCCATTTTGCCGGCGCATATTGAACAGACCGTCCATGCGATCGCCGAACTGCATGCCGAACATCAGCGAACGGCGTCCGCGATACAGCGTCTGGTCGAACGGTCCGTGCGCTTCATCGGCCGGCCGCGCTTCGTCGGGTTGCTGACCGCCTTCGTTTTCCTTTGGATCCTGGCCAATTCCGGCTTGTCGCATCTAGGCGCCGCGTTCGATACGCCGGGCTTTCAGATCCTGCAGGACTTGGGCGAACTTCTTGGTCTGTTCATCACGATCCTCATCCTAATTACCCAACGACGCGAGAATGAATTGGTCGAGCACCGCGAGCAGCTGACGCTCGAACTCGCGATTTTGAGCGAGCAGAAGAGCGCCAAGATTATTCAGCTCCTCGAGGAAATCCGCCGGGACAACCCACTTCTGCGCGACCGCGACGACAGCGAAGCGCGGGCGCTGTCGGTGGCTGCCGATCCGCAGGCGGTCTTCGACGCCATCAAGGAGCGACGTGACGAGCTCATGAAGGAGACCGATGCCGAAGGGTTGCGGGACTCCAAGCCAAAGGGTGGCGAATGATGCGGCTTCGATTTGCGCTTCTTTGCTGCGCCGTTCTTGGTGCGTCCCCCGCATCGGCGCAGGACGCGCCCAATCCGACAGGTGCGCCGGCGCCGCCACCGCCACCGCCGGCTCCTTTCGCCACCACAGGGCCGTGGAGTTTCACTGGACTCGCCAATATCGATGCGATGAGCAACGTCGCCGGCGGCGTGGCACAAAGTGCCAAGGCATTGAGCAAGTTCGCGATCGCCGCAGCTTATGATGGATCGCGCGATGATCATCCGGGCTGGAATGCTCTGGCAAGCGTCCAGTTCACGCACGGCGGCCGCCTTAGTGGCAATGCGATCGGCGACGCCCAAGGTGCGGACAATATCGACACCGCTGGCGCCCTCCGGCTCTACGAGTTGTGGGTGTCACGAGACTATGACGGCGCGAAGGGGTGGAAGGCTGGGTTAGTAGACCTCAACGTCGACTTTGATACGCAGGAAGTAGCTGCCCTGTTTTTGAACAGCTCGGATGGGATCGGCCCCGAGCTCGGACATTCCGGCATCAACGGGCCGTCTATCTATCCGACCACCGCACTGGGTGTGACGGGATATCTCAAGACCGGGCCGGGCTTGACCCTGCGCGCTGGTCTGTTCGATGGGACCGCCGGTAGTCCGTATCATCCACGCGATTTTGCCGTGCGATTGTCAGGCAAGGATGGGGTACTCGTTATCGCCCAGGCCGAGCAACGCTTCAACGCCGGCGTTCGGCTTAACGCAGGTGCCTGGGCCTATTCGGCTTTTTTCGATGCGCTCAACCGGTTCGATGACGCCGGCAACCCTCAGCGATATCAGCGATCGCGCGGCGTCTACGCGTTGGTGGAAGCGCCCTTGATCAAAGCAGGTGCAGACGGCGAGCGCGGCCTGAGCGGTTGGATACGAGTGGGGCTCGGTGACCCTGTAGTTCAACAGATCTCGGGGTATGTCGGGGGAGGGGTGGTCTATACTGGTCCCTTCGCTGCACGTGCGCAGGATCAGGTCGGTCTCGGCATAAATCACGCCATTGTCACGCTTGCGGCCGACCCGATGTCGGCGCCGCAAGGTCAGCGGGCAGAAACCGCGTTCGAGCTGACGTACCGCTACAATGCCACCGACTGGCTTGCGGTCCAGCCCGACACGCAGGTGATCCTGCATCCGTCTGGTTCGCTGCCGACCGCATTAGTGGTAGGGCTCCGCTTGAGCGTGACGCTGACCAAGAACTTGACAGAAAAAATAAAAGCGGCGGTGAAGTGATCAGTGCGCTGTCCGGCAAACCGCGTGTCCTTGCGCGAGACATACGCGGACTCGGTCGACCGGCTGCGACGGTTGCTTCAGCGTCGCGCCAAATCCGCCGCATCGCTGGTCCTCGCGCTGTGACAAGCGCGGGAGATAAGCATAATTGGTTGACACAATGTCGCCCGCCGCGGCGATCTGTTCGATCTGCGCGCGCGGCGCCGACATCACACTTCTATTGGCTCGCCGACAGATCGTGCCGTCGATGCGCAGCGTGTCGCCCTTGTAACGGACGCGCGGTTCAACGAACACAAAGTTGGTCGTGTCACGCGTTTCTATACGCGGCAGCGACGGGGGCGCTACGACTGGTTGGCCGTTGCCAGACGCGGCCAGGAGCTGTGCGAGAACTAGCGATAGCATCACCACACTATGCGCGCCGTTGGCTACCGCGTCCAGCATTCCTGAACTCGGTCGGCCCCGTCCTGATGACCAACGGATCCAACCCTATAGGCAAGGCAAAATAATGACAGACCTCAAGCAGGAAATCCATGAAAGCGAAGCGGTTCTCCTCAAAGAACTGCGTCAGCTTCGGCGCGAGGTTCGGGCGGGTCGTCAGGAGGCGATCCAACCAACCGATCTGACAACCGGGCAGCGCATCGCCGACAAGGTCGCCGAAACGATGGGGTCGTGGACCTTCATCATCATCCAGTCGGGCATTCTCGGCGTCTGGGTGATTCTGAATGTCACCGCCTATATCAAGGCGTGGGACCCGTACCCGTTCATCTTGCTCAACTTGGCGCTGTCGTTCCAAGCGGCTTACGCTGCACCGATCATCATGATGAGCCAGAATCGGCAGCAGGATATCGATCGCAAAGCGGCGGAAACGGATTACCGCATCAATATCAAGGCCGAGCTGGAAATCGAGCTGCTACACCACAAGCTCGACCAACTACGCGAGCAGGAAGTGTTGGAGCTGACAAAGGCTTTGGCGGACTTGACCGAATTGCTGAACCGCAGAAGTAACTTGTCGCAGAGTTCCGGAGAAAGCGCACAATAAACGCCATTTTTGCGAAATCGTCGATATGCCCCCTCGGCGCGTAAGGCGCGAACTTTGCGTCAGGATACGGGAACTTGGGCTCACATCCGACTCAACGATGTCCTCCGGTCACGCCGCATCGTGTCGCGTAAGGTTGATGTAAGCGAGCGACCCTAGCGGCGCCTCGAATCCTGCATGCCAGGTACACGATTGACGAGGTTTGGGGCGGCTTTCAATGGCGGTCTCGAGCAGCAGCGCATCCGGGCCTGGCCGAAGAGGCCTCGCCGAGACCAGGCACCCGCCCCCATCGACCCGAGCAACGCCGTACCTTTGTCCGGCAGCAGCGATCGAAGCCGCTCGAACTGCTCGTCGCTTAACGAAAAATCGCTCAATCCACGCTCCCGCCATCGCAGATCCTGAATCTCATTCGGGCAGCCAAGGAAACGCTCGTTATAGGTTCCGACCCTAGGACGTTAGGTAGCGGGCTCAACGCCACACTTGCTCGGATTAATCAAGGTCGATCCTGAAAGTACATGTTTACCAATTTCTCCTACCCCAAAAAGGTGACCCATCCCGCCGCTCGACGCTGGTTATCGCGCTGCCTGTTCGGAATAGTGTATTTCGTGTTGGCGGCGGCCGCTATCAAGCTCACTCGGTTCCACGGCGGTGTCGCGCTGATCTCCGTTGCAAATGCCGTGCTGCTCGCACGGCTGCTTACGCTGCGCCCCCATCACTGGGCACCGTATATCGTGACTGCGGCGGGCGCGGGCGCGATCACAACGGTGGCGTTTGGCCTGGGCGCCTACGCAGCGTTGCCTATGGCGGTGATGAATCTTGGCGAGGTCGCAGTCGCCGCGGTCATTTTGCATCAAGCAAGTCCTGAGCGCGGGTTAGGGTCTCATGCTGCACATTGATATCGACGTCGCAGTCGAGCCGTGTGAGCATGCGCAGCAGCCGTTCCACCGACATTTCTCGAAACCGCCCATTCAGCAGCTTCGACAAATCGGGCTGACCCACACCAATCAGTCGCGCGGCAGCACTTTGGCTTAGATCGCGCGATTTCAGGATGCTGTCGAGCTTGCGCACCAGCTCTGCCTTGAGCTTGTGGGTCGCTGGATCGG
>JBDSKT010000206.1:0-3526 GCA_039916765.1 Sphingomonas sp. | reverse complement strand
CAATTCCGGATGATTGGCTGCAGGGACGCACCGCCTATGGCGGATTGTCCAGTGCCCTCGCGCTGTACGCCGCGCAGCGCTGCGAGCCCGATCTGCCGCCGTTGCGCACGGCACAGGTGGCGTTCGTCGGGCCGCTAGCCGGCGAGGTGACCGTGCGCGCGACCAAGCTCCGTCGAGGTCGTAACGCCGCCTTCATCCAGTCGGACATCCTCAGCCAAGCAGGACTTGGCTATCGCGCCACGTTCGTCTTCATGGTTGATCGGCCCTCAAGGATCGATCTTGGCGAGCGACTACGCACGTCGCATCGCTCGCCGGCGCCGGATGCCGCGCTCTACACTGGGCCGAACGAATTCTTCACCGGCAACTTCAACTTTTTCGACCTGAAGGAAGAAGCAAAGGGCGAAGCGGAATGGCTGCGCTGGGCGCGGCTGCGCGACCATGACGGGCTTGATCCGATGGTGCATCTGATGGCGGTGGCCGATGCGCTGCCCCCTGCCGCGTTCAAATTGCTGGGTAATGCACCGGCGCCCGTCAGTTCGCTGACTTGGATCGTGAACCTGCTCACGCCAGCCCCCGCAACAACGAACGGTTGGTGGTTGCTTTCCGCGGCGTCGGACCATGCGCGCAACGGCTGTTCGAGCCAGTCGATGGCGGTATGGAACGCCGCTGGACAATGTGTCGCTCAAGGAATGCAAAGTGTCGTCATCTTCGCTTAACTGCGACAAATTGCGACACTTTCGCGCCTTGCTGACATAGAGGCATGACAGCTAGACGCTAGCCAGCCTGTCCGAGGCCGCGGATCGACCGCGGCTCTGGGATACAAGGATTTCGGATTCATGAAGAGCCTTTTATTGGCCGCCATGCTTGTGGGAACGACGCTTGCTGGGGCTGCAATGGCGCAGAGCCAAACCGGAACAGTCCAAGACGCTGCCGGGCGCGGGATGATGCGCGCCGACACGGATGGCGACGGCCGTATTTCCCGCGTGGAGGCGATGACCGAGGCCGACGCGCGCTTTGCGCGGATGGATGCTAACGGCGACGGCAAGTTGTGCGGCGACGAAAACATGCGGCATGGTCGGCACGAAGCTCCTCCCGCCGACGGCACGATGCCCCCCCCGACGCCAGCGCGCGGTACGGCCAAGGCAGACACCGATGGCGACGGCTGCGTTTCGCGCGACGAATTCCGCGCCGGGGCAATGCGACGCTTCGAGCGGCTCGACACCAATCATGACGGTTTTATCGACGCCGCCGAGAGGCAGGCCATGAGCGACCGAATGACGCAAATGCGTCAACGGCGACAAGGCGGCGACGTCGCGCCTCCGTCACCTCAAGATCCTGGCCAGTAATCCCCCTGGCCCGGTTGCCGGGCGGACACCTCCCCCCTCCTCGTCCGCCCGGTATAACCTCTCCAAGAGCACCCGACCATGCTAGATGCACCCAGCATGACGGACACGCCCCACCTGCTGTTGGTTGACGACGAGCGCTCGATCCGCGAGCCGCTCGCGCATTATCTGATCAAGCAGGGCTTCCGCGTGACCCAGGCAGGGGACGCGGACGCTGCCCGCACCCGTCTGGCGGCATATGCCATCGATCTGGTGGTGCTCGACATCATGATGCCGGGCGAAGACGGCCTCAGCCTGACTCGCTACATCCGGGAGAACGGCGATGTTCCGGTCATCCTGCTTACCGCGAAAAGCGAGGAAACCGATCGCATCGTCGGGCTCGAGATGGGCGCCGACGATTATGTCGTGAAGCCATTTTCGCCGCGGGAACTGGCGGCGCGGGCCAAGGTGATCCTACGTCGCGCGGCGGGAGGGGGGGTACGCCAGCATGCGCCCGACAGCGCATCTTACAGTTTCGCCGGCTGGTTGCTCAAATCCGGTGAGCGGGCGCTGGTCGATCGCGAAGGTGTTTCGGTGCCCTTGTCCACCGGAGAGTACAACCTGCTCCTCGCCCTCGTCTCGCGCCCGCGCCAGGTGCTGACGCGCGACCAGTTGCTCGATCTGACCCAAGGACGCGAGGCCGCGGCGTTCGACCGCGCGATCGACAACCAGGTCAGCCGACTGCGCCGCAAGATCGAGCAAGATCCGAAAAACCCTGAGCTGATCAAGACGGTGTGGGGCGGCGGATACACGCTGGCCGCCGAAGTGAAGCGCCTGTGAGCTCCATCTCGTGACCGGCGTGCGGCTCTGGCCGCGCAATCTGTCGGGGCAGATGGCGCTGTTGATCGCCGCGGCGCTGTTTGTCGCGCAGGCAATCAATTTCGCGATGTTCCTCAATCAGCGGACCAATGCCCGCATCGACCAGGCGACGGGTCCTGCGGTGACGCGGTTCGCCGACGCCGAGGAGCGCGAGGCGGTGGGCCGACCATTAAGCGCCGAACGGGGACGCGTCCAACGGGTCGCCGCCTCCCCCGTCGCGGCAAATGGCGAGCACCGGGACGATATCGCTGTCGCCATGCGAAGCGCATTGGCGGAGGCAGGGGTGAAAGCCGGCCAGATCCAGACCGAGCTTCATCCGATCGACCGCAGCGATCCACGGCTGCGCCACGCCAATTCGCGCCGGCGCGAGAAGATGCTGCGTGACGGCGGCGACCTGGTCATCGCGGTCGAGCAGCCGGGCCGCGGCTGGCTGGTAACGCATGTGCCGTGGCAGCGCAGCGACGCTGCCCTCGTCTGGCGGCTGATTTGGCAGACCGTGATCCTCTACATTGTCGTTCTGGTTCCGATCATTTTCGCGTCGCGGCGGATTTCGAGCCCCTTGCGCGAGCTTGCGATCGCCGCCCGAGGGTTCCGCCCGGGCGAGCAACGCCCGCCCGTCAGCGAGAGCGGCCCGCAGGACGTGCGCGACGTGATCGCCGCGTACAATTCGCTCAGTCTGCGCGTTACCGCGATGCTCGACGAGAAGGACCGGATGCTCGGCGCCATCGGCCACGATCTGCGTACTCCGCTCGCCGCGCTGCGCGTCCGCATCGAATCGGTCGAGGATGACGACGACCGGGCACGAATGGCCGACACGATCGACGAAATGAACCGCACGCTCGACGACATCCTGTCGCTCGCACGGCTCGGGCGGCCGAGCGAGGCACTCACCGATGTCGATCTCGCGGCCTTGATCGACGCCGTGGTCGAGGATTTCCGCGATCTCGACGCCAACGTAGCCTTCGAGGAGGCGGAACGGTTGCCGATGCGGCTTCGCCCCTCGTTGATCCGCCGTGCTTTGCGCAACCTGATCGAGAATGCGATCAAATATGGCGGCGGCGCGGCGGTGAGGCTCGATCCTCGAGCGAGGTCGGTCGCCATTGTCGTGGAGGACGATGGCCCCGGCATTCCCGCCGACCGGTTGGGCGACGTGTTCGAAGCGTTCACCCGGCTCGAGACGTCACGCAACAAGGATACCGGCGGGATCGGCCTGGGCCTCGCGCTCGCCCGCGCAATCGTTCGCGAAGCGGGCGGCGACATCATGCTCGCCAACCGCGCCGAGGGCGGCCTCGTCGCGACGATCCTGCTGCCCCGCTGACCGGCCA
>JBDSKT010000205.1:0-14215 GCA_039916765.1 Sphingomonas sp. | reverse complement strand
CGTGGACCAGTCGTGCTGGCCATCGATCTCGTCCACCACCGGCTTGCCGCTGGCGTCGCGCGCCGGCTCGAAGCGGAAGCGTTCCAGGATCACGCGGCAGGTCGTGGCATCGATATCGGTGTTGCCGCTCGACCGCGCCACCTTGCAGTTGGTCACCCGGCCGTTGGTGCCGATCGTCATCACCGTATAGACCGTGCCGCTGAACCCCGCCTCATACGCCGAACGCGGATAATCCGAATCCTTGATCCGCCCGCTGCGCAGCCGCGCCGGCGTACCGTCCCCATCGCCGTCGCCATTGCCGCCGTCGCCGCTGCCGAGCCCGTTGCCGACCCCGCCAGCGCCCGTCCCCGGCCCCACGACGTTGGCCGCCCCGGCCGAACTCTGACTGCCGGTCCCCGCCACCGGCGCCGCGACTACAACCTGCGGCGGCGGGCGCACGATCGGCGGCGGCGGGGCGACGATCTCGGCCGGCTTGGCGCGCAGGTTGGGGGGAGCAGCGGCGCCGTCAGGGCGATGCTTCGCCGCCTGCTTCGGATGCGGCTTTTCCACCGGTGGCGGAGGCGGCAGCGTGACGCCGAACAGTTTGAGATCGTCGCGCACAACCGGCGGCACGCCGACCGCCAGCCCGATCACCAGCACGTAGATCAGCAGCGCCTGCAGCACCGCCGCGCCCGTCGCCGCTATCACGCGCTCGCGCCGCGAGGCGCCACCCGCCGGGGAAAAGGTCCAAACCGCCACCATCGCGCCTTTCAAAGCATGCGGCATGTGAACAGATACTTGCCGCAATCGGCTGGCCAACGCACGAACGAAGCGTGTAGAGCCACGGCCATGGCCACAGACCTCTACGATCTCACCGTTCCCGTCTTCATCCGGAACTTCGCCAATCTTTCCGCGATCCTCGCCAAGGGCGAGGCCTTTGCCGGCGAAAAGGGCATCGCGCCGGAAACGCTGCTCAATGCACGGCTGATCGAGGACATGGCGCCGCTGACCCGCCAGGTACAGATCGCCAGCGACACCGCCAAGCTGTGCGCCGCGCGACTCGCCGCGATCGATGCGCCGGTGATGCCCGATGAGGAGGCGAGCTTCGCCGAGTTGCAGGCGCGGATCGACCAGACCACGGCATTCCTCAAATCCGTCCCGCGCGACGCGGTGACCGGCAAGGAAGCCGCGCCGATCACGCTCACCTTCCCGAACGGCTCGATGGATTTCGTCGGGATCGATTACGTACTGGGGTTCGCGCTGCCCAATTTCTTTTTCCACGTCACGACGGCCTACGCCTTGCTGCGCGCGAAGGGCGTGCAGATCGGCAAGCGGGATTTCCTCGGCGGCTGAAACCCTGGATTCGTCGGGCAACCAGAGCGTGCTCGCGCGACAGCAGCGGCAAAGTGGGGAATGCGGCGGTCGTCAAACTGCTGGGGTGACCCTTTCCTACATCCGTGCGTTCCTGTAATGTTCCGCTCGCGTGACCCAGATCGACTCGCCTTTCGCCGTGCTTCCCGCTTCGCCAGCGTTACACAGTGGCGCGTCGGAGGCGCGTAAACACGCGCCAGCGTGTGAAGAGTGAAGATTCGCGTATCGCGACCCCCCTGCCCCCAGCTGCTCTGCCGCCCCGTCCGCTGCGCTGGTTGTTCCTCGATCTCAATTCCTATTTCGCCAGCGTCGAGCAGCAGTTGGACCCGGCGCTTCGGGGCAAGCCGATCATCGTCGCGCCGGTGGGCAGCGACACCACCGTCGCGATCGCCGCTTCGGTCGAGGCGAAACGATACGGCATCGGCACCGGCACGCCGGTGTGGGAGGCGAAGCGGCTGTGCCGCGAGCTGATCGTCACTCCCGCGCGGCACGACCAATATGTCGAATTCCACGATGCGATCGTCGCCGAGGTGTGGAAGCACGTTCCGGTGACGAAGGTGTGCTCGATCGACGAGGTCGCCTGCCGGCTGCTCGATAATGAGAATTCGCCCCAGGCGGCACCGGCGCTCGCGCGCCGGAGCAAGGCCGGGATCCGCTCGAATGTCGGCGACTGCCTGACATCGTCGGTCGGGATCGCACCCAACCGACTGCTCGCCAAGCTCGCGTCGGACTTGCAAAAGCCCGACGGCCTCGTCCTGTTCACCGCCGCCGACTTGCCGCACCGGCTATATGACCTGCGGCTGCGCGATATCGCCGGAATCGGCGCGAAGATGGAGCGACGGCTGGCGCGCGACGGGGTCAACGACATTCGCCAATTGTGCGAGCGCCGCCCGCGTGACGCCGGGACGGCATGGGGCGGGACCAACGGCGACCGGCTGTGGTATCTGCTCCACGGCGTCGATCTCCCCGAAAAGGCGACGCGGAGCCGAACGATCGGCCACAGCCACGTCCTCTCGCCGGGCAAGCGCGGGGTCGAGCCGGTGCGGCTCACCGCGCGGCGCCTCGCGCTGAAGGCGGCGAGCCGGCTGCGGCGCAAGGCGTACCGCACACGTCTGCTCGTGCTCCATGCGCGCTTCGAGGATGACAAGGCGCGCTGGCAGGCGTCGATCAAGCTACCCGCGACGCAGGACAGCTTCACCATCCTGGCGGCGCTGGACTCGCTATTCCCTCGCCTTGTCGCCGCCGGACGCGAGCGGCCGGGCGACTTCCAGATGCGGATGATCGGGGTGACGCTGGCGGAAATCGAGCCGGTGGCTGGCGAGCAGGGCTCGCTCTTCGCGCTGCTCGACCCCGATGATCCGCTGGCGCGCGAAACGCGGACGCTGGCGCTCAGCCGCGCGATGGACCGGATCAACCTGCGTTTCGGGCGCCAGGCGGTGATGCTCGGCCCCAATTATGGCGGGCGGATCGACCGCGTCGGCACCAAGATCGCCTTCGGACGGATCCCCGATCTCGACGAATTCCACGAATGATGACAGGCGGATGATGAATTGTTGCAGTGCATGAACGGAATCGGGCCGTTGGTGTCATAGCGTCTTGACGCCTTGTGCTGCGTGGGCGAAGCACGCGCGGCTATGAACATGCGCCCCATCCTCCCCGCCGCCGTTGCGCTGCTCGCGCTCTCGGCTTGTCAACAAAAGGCCGAGAACGTCTCCGCGACCTCGGACGATCCGCAGGCCGCCGCCGTCGCCAATGTCGGCCCGATCGAGCTGCCGCCGGCGATCGCCACGACGCACACGTTCCGCTGCAAGGACCAGAGCCTCGCCACGGTCGATTTCTACACCGGCGACAAGCAGGTGACGGTCAAGGTCGACAAGGCGACCACGCCGACCCTGCTCAAGGCCGATGCCGCCGGCGGGCCGTACAAGACCGACGGCTACACGCTCAGCGGCAACAAGAACGGCATCACGCTCGCGTCGCCGGGCAAGCCCGAGCAAGCCTGCAAGGCCTGATCGGCCACCATATCGCTTTTCAAAGGGCCGGTGGAGCGATCCGCCGGCCCTTTCGCTTGCCTCGGGCACCCGCCTTGGGCACGATACCGCCATCGAAGGGAACGCATCCGTGGCGACGATCGCGATCTACAGCCTGAAAGGCGGAGTCGGAAAGACCACGCTGGCGGTCAACCTCGCCTGGGCATCGGCGACGTTGTCGGCGCGGCGCACCTTGCTCTGGGACCTCGATCCGCAGGCCGCGAGCACCTATCTGCTGTCCGGCGGCAAGGCCAGGGAGACGGCGCAGGCGATCTTTTCCAAGGATGTCGAGCCGGCCAAGCTGGCGCATGCGACCGGCACCGAGCGACTCGATCTGATCGGCGCAGACGCGTCGTTGCGCGGGCTCGATCTGCTGTTTCATGAGCTCGACAAGAAGAAGCGGCTGGCAAAGCTTCTCGAGGGGCTGCGCAAGCGCTACGACCGCATCCTGCTCGATTGTCCGCCCGGCCTGACAGAGACGAGCGATCAGGTGATGCGCGCCGCGGAACTGGTCGTGGTTCCGGTTATCCCGTCTCCGTTGAGCGAACGCGCCTTCGCCGAGGTCGCGAAACATCTCGACAAGAAACAGTTGATGCCGGTCCATTCGATGGTCGATCGCCGCCGCAAGCTCCATGCCGATGCGCTGGCGCGACACCCGGACTGGCCGGTCATCCCGATGGCGAGCATCGTCGAGTCGATGACCGCTAGGCGCGCGCCGATCGGCAGTTTCGCCGCCAGATCGTCGGGCGGGCAGGCCTTCGCACACCTGTGGCAGGCGATCGAACGGCGCCTGGCAGGCTAAGCGTGGCGCGCGACGATCCCGCGCCGGCGCCGCTCGATCCGCAACTGGTGCTCGGCGCCTATTCGGTCGGCGTGTTCCCGATGGCCGACGCCCGAACCGCCGACAGCGTCTATTGGGTCGAGCCGAAACACCGCGCGATCTTGCCGCTGGACGGGTTCCACCTGTCGCGCTCGCTGCGCAAGACACTCGCCACGGATCGGTTTCGCATCACCGCCGACACCGCGTTCGACCGCATTATCGACCTCTGCGCCGAAGCCGCCGAAGATCGCCCCGACACCTGGATCAACCGCCAGATCGAACAGGTGTTCGTCGAACTTCACCGGCGCGGATTCGCGCATTCGATCGAGGTGTGGGACGGCGAGCGGCTGGCCGGCGGCCTTTATGGTCTCGCTCTTGGCCGTGCCTTTTTCGGCGAGAGCATGGTCAGCCGCGCGCGTGACGCGTCGAAGGTCGCGATCGCCTGGCTGATCGCGCGACTACGCGTCGGCGGATTCCGCTTGCTGGATTGCCAGTTCATGACCGATCATCTCGCCTCGCTCGGCGCGATCGAGATTTTGCGCGCCGATTATTTGGGGTTGTTGTCGGGTGCGTTGGAAGGCGTTGCCACCGGCCCCTCTGGCGTCACCTCGGGCGGCGCCAGCGACGGCGATTTTTTCGCGCTGGACCGAGCGGGCGCATCGCTTGCTCCGCTGTCCGAAGCGCCGCCTCCGCCGGCCGCGACCGAATCGGGCCCGCCGACCGGGAAGGTCATCGCGCAGCTCTTGACCCAGACATCGTAAATCGAATTCTGCACGACGTTGAGCGCCGGGCGTTCCTTGTACAGCCAACCCGAAAAAGCCCGCCGCCAGCTCTTGTCGAACTGCTGCACATCGACCTGCGCGAAGGCGCCGGTGTAATGTTCCTGCTCCCACGGCGCGGTCTGCTCGCAGGCGCGCAGGCGCACGACGACGTCGCCGACTCGCGTCGCCTCGCCGGGCTTGAGCGTGATGTCGCGCGCCTGGCCATTGCGCTTGTTGAGCAGCCCAAGCACCGCGACACGCTGCGCCATCGGCGTGGCGCCATAGGAAGGATCGGCCCCGGGCGGCAAATCGACCGTCGTCACGTCGGGCGAGGCGGCCTCGTCGTCGAGCGCGGTGTGCACCGCAGGGGTAGGGGTTGGCGCGGGCGCCTTGGACCCGAACCACCCGCAACCGCCGAGCAGCAAAAGCCCGGCCGCGGCGCCCGATTTAACCGCCGCGCCCGAGCGCGACCGCCCAGTCGTCGCCGGGTTCACGCGTCCGGATTCCACGCTTCGTAATCGCCAGTGGCCGCCGCGCGCTTGCCGCCCTTTTCCAGCGCGCCGGGCGGGCGATACGCGAGCGCGGTGCCCGTCATGTTCGGAACGGCCGGCTTCTCCCACATGCGGGGCGCGGGTGGCGCGCGATCCGGCACGTCATCCACCTGGTGGTGCAGCCAGCTGAACCATTCCGGGGCGACGCGGCTCGCGTCATTCGCGCCGGAATAGATCACCCAACGGCGCGGATTGCCCGCGGTGTCGCGCCCGCCTTCGTAATAGACGTTGCCCAGCGCGTCCTCGCCGACGCGCGCCTTGCCGCTAAGACCGAACCAGGTGCCGATCGTGGCACCGTTCCACCACGTGAAGGGATTGAGGTTGATACCCATGCCGCGGCGCTTAGCCCCCTGCGCCGACGCCAGCAACAAGGATCGGACCGAGGCGGCGCATCATCGCTTCGGCGCGCATTGCGAAATCGCGGACGCGGCATCTGACATCACTTCACGCCGGCTGGGGCGGATCTGATATAGCTTGGGCCAGCGCTTGCCGGTCATGAACATCCGCTTTTGCGCCGGATCATAGGCGATGCCGTTCGGCACGTCGTCACGATCGGGATTGACCGGCCCGAGCCCCGTCACGTCGAGGAAGCTCGTAACCTTCCCGCTGCGCGGATCGATCCGCGCGATCAGGTTGGTCTGCCATATATTCGCGTAGATCTCACCATCGATCCATTCCAGCTCGTTGAGGTTCGACGCCGGGCAACCATGCGCGGTCACCGTCAAACTCGAAACCTGCTTGAACGTGCCGGGATCGAAATATCGCAGCGTCGGCGTCCCGTCGCTCATGATGATCGCGCGGCCGTTGCTGGTGGCACCCCATCCCTCGCCTCGATACTCGAAGGTTCCGGCGGGCGAAAAGTCCTTCAGATTATAGATGAACCCCTTCTGATCCTTCCAGGTCAGTTCATAAATCCGGTCGTTCCACGAAATGACGCCTTCACCGAAATAGGGAAACGGCAGATCCCTGCTCCGAATGACCTTTCCCGTCTTGAGATCGACTTGCCGCACGCTCGACGAACCAGCCTCGCCCGTCCCCTCGTACAAGGTACCGTCGCGGAAGAACAAACCCTCGGTGAAGGCGGTCGGATCGTGCGGATATTCAGCCGCGACATCGACGGCATAGACCGGCGGCGGTTCGTCTGCGGCGGGCTTCCAGAACAACCAGGCGGCAGCCGCGATCAACGCCAGCATAACGATTATCCCGTAACGAAACTTCACGCGCTGCCCGCCACTGGGGTAGCGCGACACAAATCAAGGCATCCGGCCTGGTGCCGCCGTGCCGCCATGACAGCAACGATGGCTGTCACGAGAAATGGCCGCGACAAAAGGTCAGCATTCCTCGTCGATCACGACCGCCAACGGGCCCTTGCGCCCCTCGACGATTCGCGCGCGGAGCGGTTGGTCCGGTTCGATCTCACCCAGCCCAGCGCGGCGCAGCGTTTCCATGTGCACGAAAATGTCCGCCGAATCGGCGTCACGAACCAGGAATCCATAGCCTTTCAGACGGTTGAACCATTTGACCGTGACCGGCTCGAACGGTCCGGCGCTCTCTACCAGCGCTGCTGGGTCGATACGATCGTCGCCATTTCGCGCGCGGGCGACAGGCTCGACCGCGTCGGTCAGGTCGAGCGAGAGGATTTCGGTGGCCTGAAAACCGCGTTCCCGTTTGACCGCGCGGCATTCGACCCGCGCGCCTTCGGGCAGGCTGCGTCGGCCATGCGATTGAAGCACCGAAAAGTGGATCAGGATATCCCCGACTCCGGGCTCGTCGGCGACGACGAAACCGAACCCGCGCGTGACATCGAACCATTTGAGCACGCCGACAAAGATCTCGCCCTCGGCCCGATGCTCGCCGTCGTTCGCCAACGCGCCCTCCGGCCAGTCCTCTGCCCCGGCCTTGGCCGCCGGATTCTCGCTACGCATACCAACCGACCCCCGTCGCTAAGCCGTTTACACGGAATCCGCCGGTCGCAAAAGCCGCACGTTTCATTCCGGGACGAGCCGCTGCGGATCTTCACCAGGCGCCATCGACAAAATGGTGCGCGCCAACGCAAAATCGTGCCCCGCACGAAGCATCGCGGCGAGGTGCTTTTGACGCAGCGGTCGATCGGCGGGCGCCGCGGCGAACGGGCCGATCCGCTTGCGACGTGCGAAGGCGATCGCGGCGGCGGCCTGGCGCTCGTCGATCGCCTGATCGACGGCTTCCGCATCCTCCCCGCCGATGCCCGCCTGTCGCAGGGCGCCGCGTACCCGGCGAGCGCCCAGCCCGCGCCGCGCCATGGCCGCCGCGCGCGCCTCTGCGAACGCGCGATCATCGACATAGCCGAGCGACGCCATGCGTTCGGCAAGCGCGACCGGATCGGCCGCTTCGCCTGCCCAGCCTCGCTCGCGAATCTTGCGCCGGAGGTAATCGGCCAGCCGGTGCCGCGTCGTCGCGAACCGTTCGACATAGCGCAGCGCCAGACGTTCGAGCGCCGCCGGATCGAGCGGCGGAGCGCGGCGGGCGCGTCCGGCGGGAGGGGTACTGCGTTCCTGTTGGGACATAACGCCTTGTTTGTGCCACACTCGAACCGGATTTTGAACGCTTGTGGTGAGCAGGGGTGCATGTTCCACAGTAGCGGCACATGCAATGCCGCATGCAAGGGCGCGATTATTCATGGCAACAGATGTTGCGCGATCACGGGAGCTGCAGGCCGACAAGCCGGTATTGATCGCGACACCGACCGACGACGACCTAACCCGGCGCTTCGCGGATTTTGCGACGCTCGGAGAGGCGCTGGATTATGCGGCGCGTGGTGCACGAGGTCTCAATTTTCACGACGCGCGCGGTACGTTGGTGCGCGCCTATACGTTTGCCGCATTGCGCGACGATGCGCTGGCTTGCGCGCGGCGGCTGATCGCGGCCGGTATTTCGCGCGACGACCGCGTGGCGCTGGTCGCCGAGACGGGGGCGGAATTTGCGGCGCTGTTCTTTGGCGTCATTTATGCCGGTGCCTGGCCCGTGCCGCTGCCTTTGCCGACTTCCTTCGGTGGGCGCGATTCATACATCGATCAGCTTCGCGTCCAGCTCGATAGCTGCGATCCCAAGATGCTGATCTATCCGCCGGAACTGGCGCAGTTGGCCGGCGATGCCGCGAACCTTGCCGGGATCGAAGGGATTGATTGGGCCGAATTCAACCAGCGCGCCGCGCCGGACGCGGCGTTACCGCAGGCCGACACGTCGGACATCGCCTATCTACAATATTCGAGCGGCTCGACACGCTTTCCACACGGCGTCGCCATCACGCACGCGGCGTTGCTATCGAACCTCGCCGCGCATTCAATCGGCATGCATGTCGGCGAGGGCGATCGCTGCGTATCGTGGCTGCCCTGGTATCACGACATGGGGTTGGTCGGCTGCTTCCTGTCGCCGGTCGCCAATCAGGTTTCGACCGATTATCTCAAGACCGAGGATTTCGCGCGGCGCCCGCTTGCCTGGCTCGACCTGATCAGCCGCAACAAGGGCACGACGCTCTCCTATTCGCCGACCTTCGGTTACGACATCTGCGCCCGCCGGATCGGCACGCAGAGCCATGTCGCCGATCGCTTCGATCTGTCGCGCTGGCGCGTTGCGGGCAATGGCGCGGACATGATCCGCCCGGACGTGATGCAGGAATTCGTCGATGCATTCGCCGATGCCGGCTTCAGGGCGAGCTCGTTCCTGCCGAGTTACGGCCTGGCGGAGGCGACGCTTGCGGTATCGATCATGCCGCCGGGCGAAGGCATTCGGGTCGAACTGGTCGAGGAAACCCAGCTTTCGGGTGTCGAGCACGGCAAGGATCGCCCGCAACGTTACCGTGCCATCGTCAATTGCGGCAAGCCGGCCCGCGACATGCGGATCGAAATTCGCGAGGAAGACGGCACGCCATTGCCCGAGCGCGCGATCGGCAAGGTATGGTGCGCCGGGCCGTCGGTGATGACCGGCTATTTCCGTGACCAGGAGGCGACCGACGCCTGCCTCGTCGATGGTTGGCTCGACACCGGCGACATGGGCTACATGTCCGATGGGTATATCTACATCGTCGGCCGGGCCAAGGACATGATCATCGTCAACGGCCGCAACCACTGGCCGCAGGATATCGAATGGGCGGTCGAACAGCTGCCCGGATTCAAGGCCGGCGACATCGCCGCCTTCGCGATCACCACGCCGGGCGGCGAGGAGACCCCCGCCGTGCTGGTCCAGTGCCGCACCTCGGACGAAGCCGAGCGCGTGCGCCTGCGGGAGGAGATCCGCGAGCGCGTCCGCTCAGTCACCGGCATGAACTGCGTCATCGAGCTGATACCGCCACGCACGCTGCCGCGCACGAGTTCGGGCAAGCTAAGTCGGGCAAAGGCGCGCACTCTGTATCTGTCGGGCGAAATCCAGCCTTATGATCTCGCCGCCTGACAAACGTCCCGGCGCTCTGCGCGAAAAATAATGGTGAAACCAGCGTGGGTCTAACCTTCTGCTAACCAGCAGCGCGGTATCGCAGTGCGGTGAGTACCAAATCCCCATCGCAATTCGCCCAGCCGCGGCTCGACGCCCGCGCGTTGCTGGGCCTTTACGACCCCGCAGATTCGACTGATTGGGCGCCGATCCGCGCCGCGCAGCTGAACGCCGCCGCTCAGCTTGCCTTGTTTTTGCTGGCCGCCAACGTCGTCACTGCCGCGCTCGTCGCGCTGATCGTCGATCATTTCGTACCGCATTGGGCGATGTGGAGCTGGGGCGCGGCGGTGGCGGTGGTCGCGGCGGTCGTGTCGATGCGGCGCCTGTCGTCGCGCGAGCGGACCGCGCAGGCCGCGACACTGAAGGATGTGCGCGACACCGTGTTCGAGGGCATCGCGCTCGGCGCGGTCTGGACGGTGCCGCCTCTTGCGGTCGGCCTCTATGCCGCGCCGGGTGTCGCACTCGGGTTGTGGATCGTCCTCTCGCTGTTCATGACCGCGTCGGCGGTCGCGATGGCCGGGCTGCCGCTCGCCACGCTCGTCTTCGTCGCCATCGTCGGCGCTGCCGCGTCGGCTATGCTGTACGCGGTGGCCGGCGCTTTGGTGGCCGCCGCGGCGGTGCTGTTCTCGGCGCTGTTGATGATCGCGTGCTTCAGCCGCGGCAAGGCCTTAGTGGTAATCCGCGCGAACGAGATCGCGATCGGCGAGCGCGACGAAACCGTCAGCCTGCTGCTGCGCGAATGCGAGGACCAGCACGGTGACTGGCTATGGGAAACCGACGCCAGCCGCCGCGTGGTGCGCGCCAGCCCGCGCTTCGCCAAGTCGTTCGCGCTCGACCCCGTATCGATCAACGGCAAGGCCTTTCTCGAGGTGCTCGCCGGGCCAGCATGGAATTCGGGAAATTTGTCGTCAGGGCTGCATGATCTTGCGGAAAAGATGAAGCGGCGGGAAAGTTTTCGCGAACTGTTGCTGCCTGTACAGGTCGGCGAGGAAGAACGCTGGTTCGAAATCGCCGCGACACCGCGCTACGACGAGCATGGCGGGTATGTCGGGTTTCGCGGTGTCGGCGCGGACGTGACCGAAAGGCGGGCTTCCGCCAACGAGATCAGCCGCCTGGCGCGCTTCGACCCGCTCACCGGACTGCCCAATCGCTTGTTGATCAACGAAGCGCTCGGCCACGCCATGGCCGAAGCCGAGAAATGGGGATCGCGCTGCGCTTTCATGATGATCGATCTCGATCGCTTCAAGGCCGTCAATGACACGCTCGGCCACCCTGTCGGCGATCGTTTGCTCGGGCGCGTCGCCGAGCGGCTCGGCCAGCATGTCAGCGAAAACGAGGTGATCGGCCGGCTTGGCGGCGACGAATTCGCGGTCGTGGTGCGCGATGCCAGCGATTCGGCCCGCTGCGAACGCCTCGCCCAGACGATCATCGACGCGCTGTCCCGCCCTTACGAACTCGATCAGAACACCCTCCATATCGGCGCGAGTATCGGCGTTGCCTATGGCCCACGCGACGGACGGACGGCGGAAATGCTGATCCGCTCAGCCGATCTCGCACTCTACCGGTCAAAGGATGCCGGGGGCGGTTCCTTCCACGTCTATGAGCCACAGCTCCATGTCGAGGCGGAAGAGCGCCGCGTATTGGAAATCGCGCTGCGCAAGGCACTGACCAACGACGAGTTGCACCTGCACTATCAGCCGGTGGTCGATGCCGACACGGGAAACCTGACCGGGTTCGAAGCCTTGTTGCGTTGGACGCACCCCGAGCACGGCTCGATCTCGCCAGTGAAGTTCGTTCCCCTTGCCGAGGAAGCCCGACTTATCGCGCCAATCGGCGAATGGGTCCTTCGTTCGGCCTGCGACGAAGCAGCGAAATGGCCCGCACCGACGCGTATCGCCGTCAACGTCTCGCTCGAGCAATTGCACAGCCCGGCCTTCGTCTCCGTCGTCACATCGGCCCTCGCCAATAGCGGTCTTTCACCCGACCGGCTCGAACTCGAAGTGACCGAAAGCGTGTTCATGCGCGAGGGTACTGGCGCGGTGCAGGTGCTGGAACGAATCCTCGATCTCGGCGTGCGGCTCAGCCTCGACGATTTCGGCACCGGCTACTCGTCGCTCGGCTACCTAAGCCGCACGCGTTTCTCGACGATCAAGGTCGATCGCAGCTTCGTGCAGGATGCTTCCAAGGGCGATGCTGCGGCAATTGCGATCATCCGCGCGGTCGTCGCGCTGGCGCAGTCGCTCGGCATGGCGACCACCGCGGAGGGCGTCGAGACCGAACATGAGCATCACATGGTGCAGGATCTCGGCTGCACCAAGGTACAGGGCTATTATTTCGGCCGTCCCCTGCCGGTCGAGGAGGCGCGCGTCATCGCGCACCGTGATCGCGGCGAGGCCGCTGCGGCGTGAATGGCTTGCCCGCTCGGCGGAGCGGCGCTAAGGCGCCTGCGGCCTAGGGGTGTAGCTCAGTTGGTTAGAGCGTCGGTCTCCAAAACCGAAGGCCCTCGGTTCGAGTCCGAGCTCCCCTGCCAAACCCGCGATAGGTAAGATCAGCAGGTCCGGCGCGGTAAGCGCGCAGCCACCACAGTATTCGTGTCGTCTGTGATTGCCGTTACTGAAATTTTGCACCGTTTCGGCGTGGTGCGACAATGTCACGGTCGGGAAATACCCCGTTCGACAAGGCTTTCCGCGCTTGACCCTGCCATCATTTCATAGCAAGCGGTCGCGAGAAAGCGGTTCGCCGAATCGCAAGGAACTATTGTGTTCGACAAGGGTTGGGCACGCGAGTAGGAGGAGCGCACAATGAAGTTCAAGTCTTTGGCTGGTTTCGCAGCCGCACTGTCGATGGTTGCCATGCCGATTGCGGCGAGCGCCGCACCGGTTGCCAATCCGGCGTCCGCGCTGTCGCTGTCGAACGCCCCGTCGGCTCGGGTCGGCAGTTCGTCGACCAAGGCCAGCCGTTATGGCAGCGGCGCGATCATCGGCGGCCTGATCCTGGTCGGTGTCATCGCTCTCGCCGTCGTGGCAGCGACTCAGTCGAACGGCTCGAACCCAAAGAGCCCGTAGTTCGATCCCGTCGGTCGGATATCATTCGATCACGGACATGAAATGCGAAGGGGCCGGGAGAAATCCCGGCCCCTTTTCGTTGCGGCACCCGTTCCTCGTTTCCGTGCCGTTCCTTGCGTCCGATCCGCCAGGGCTGCTCGGGAACACGACGGTGCCAGCCCGTGCACGCCCGCGCATCGCGCCATCGCCGGGGTCGCGCCGAGCTCACCCTTCCATAATCAGTAGGGCGTCCCGCTTCATCCGGCGCCGCGCAGGCCCGTCCCACGCCCCCTTGCCTTCGTCCCGGCGCAGCGCTATCCCGCGCCACATTCCGAAATCGGGAATGAACGTCGTCGGTGCCCTTGGCGGAACCGGGCGGCGGTCCCATGTCCCGCGCATCGGCGTATGAAGAGCGAGTGAACACAGTGGCGAAGATCAACCCGATCGAGTTCCTCAACCAGGTCCAGGCCGAGCGCCGCAAGGTCGTTTGGCCCACGCCGCGCGAAACGGTGATGACTGCCGTGATGGTGATGATCATGACCGCGCTGCTCGGCGTGTTCTTCTTCGGCATTGACACGGTGTTCGAGGGGATCGTCAAGGCCCTGCTCAAGCTCGCCAATTAATCAAGGGTTCGAGGAACGACATGGCACGCTGGTACATCATCCACGCTTATTCGGGCTTCGAGGGCAAGGTGCGCGATTCGATCATGGCCGAGGCGACCCGTATGGGCCTCGAGCAGCTGGTCGAGCAGATCGAGGTGCCGACCGAGACGGTGACCGAGGCGCGGCGCGGCAAGAAGATCGCGGTCGAGCGCAAGTTCATGCCCGGCTACGTCCTCGCCAAGCTGAGCATGAACGACGACGTCTATCACCTCGTCAAGAATACCCCGAAGGTGACCGGTTTCCTCGGCCCCAACGGCAAGCCGCAGGCGATCAGCGAGGCCGAGGCCGCGCGGATGCTCAATTCGAAGGAAGAGGCCGCTGCAGCGCCCAAGACCAAGATCAAGATCGATTACGAGATCGGTGATTCGGTCAAGGTGCTCGAAGGCCCGTTCGCGAGCTTCAACGGTATCGTCGAGGAACTCGATTTCGACCGTAGCCGCGTGAAGGTGTCGGTGAGCATCTTCGGCCGTGCGACGCCGGTCGAGTTGGAATTCGAGCAGGTCGAGCGCAGCAAGTAGGGGCGCTAGCGC